>NZ_LZJA01000289.1:0-41108 GCF_001666785.1 Mycobacterium sp. E3305
GGCTATTCCTCCGAACTGGCGGGCTTGACCGGGCTCTGGTTCGGGCCGTCGTCGATGGCGATGAATGCCGCGGCCGCACCTTATGTGGCATGGTTGGCCGCCGCTGCCGCCCAGGCCGGGGTGACGGCCACGCAGGCCTTTGCGGCGGCCGCGGCGTATGAGGCGGCATATCTGATGACGGTGCCGCCGCCGCTGATCGCGGAGAACCGGGCGCAACTGATGGCGTTGATCGCGACGAACTTCTTCGGGCAGAACACGCCTGCGATCGCGGCGACCGAGGCCGAGTACATGGAGATGTGGGTCCAAGATGCGGTCGCGATGTATGGGTATGCCGTCGATTCGGCGGCCGCCAGTGCCTTGCAGTCGTATAGCGAGCCGCCGCAGACGACCAACCCGGCGGGCCAGAACGCCCAGGGCGGCGCGGTAGCCCAAAGTGCTGCGAACACCGCGGGATCCCAGACGCAGTCGGTGATTCAGCAGCAGCTGACCTCGATCGCGACCCAGCAGCTGACCCCGACGACGGACACGCAACAACTGACCTCGACCGCGGCAACCCAGCAGCTGAGCTCGGCCGCGGAGAGCCAGCAGCTGGGCATGCCCATCGCGACCCAACAACTCACCCCGACGGTTTCGCAGCAGTCCGTCACGCCGACGTCGACCGCGCAGTCGGTTACGTCGACGGCGACCACGCCGCAGTCGGTTACGCCGACGTCGACCACGCAGTCGGTTACGTCGATGGCGACCACGCCGCAATCGGCTGCGCCCGCGGCGACGTCACAATCGGTCACGCCCACCGCCTCCACGCAATCGGTTGCCCCCGCGGCGACGTCACAGTCGGTCACGCCCGCCGCCACCTCGCCGCAATCGGCCGCCCCGGCGGCGTCCACACAGTCGGTGGCGCCGGCCGCGTCCCAGCCGCCGCTGTCGATCACCCACGTGATCATCAACGGCGTCGATCCGATCGACCTTCAGGGCACGATCCTGAACGGCCAAGTCGTCGAAGTCACCGCGGGCAATCCTGCCGTCACCCTGCCCGGCCAGACGCTGACCGTCGCCAGCGGCGGGCAGCTCATCATCGATGCGAACGCCAGCTACACCGACACCGGCACCCTGGCCATCAGCTCCGGCGGCGTGGTCACCGACAGCGGCACTCTGACCGTCGGCTCCGGCGGCATCCTGACCGACAGTGGCTCTCTGACCGTCAGCTCCGGCGGCGCGCTCACGGTGAGTACGGGCGGCGCCGACACCGGCTTCCTCTCGGTGACCGGCGGCGGCACGCTTACCGTCAACGGCGGCACGGTCACCGTCAACTCCGGCGGTGTCCTGACCGTGGGCACCACCACAGCCAACAGCGGCACCCTCACCATTACCGGCGGCGGCACTGTGTCCGACGGCGGGACGCTCACGGTCAACAGCGGCGGCGCCCTCAACGTCAGCACCGCGACCACCGGGGACACCGGCAGCCTCACGGTGACCGGCGGCGGCAACCTGACCGACACCGGCGGCAGTTTCACGGTCAACAGCGGCGGCACGCTCAACGTCAGCAATGCCACCGTTACCGGTGACACCGGCAGCGTCACTCTGAGCGGCACCACCCTGACCGACGGCGGGACGGTCAACGTCAACAGCGGCGGCACGCTCACCGGCGGTGTGGGATTCAGCGAGGGCGACATCACCGTCACCAGCGGCGGCACCCTGAACGTCAACAGCGGCGGCACTGTTGCCCTCAACTTCGGCGCCCTCACCGTGGACTCCGGCGGCCAGGCCTTCGACGGCGGCGCTATCACCACCGGCGCGCCCGGCACCGCGGGTGGCCTGGAGGTCTACGGCAATCTCACCGTCACCCAGGGCGGCAGCCTCACCCTCAGTTCCAGCTGCGACGCCGATATCTGGACCGGCGGCACCCTCGCCGTCAACCAGGGCGGCCAGGTCACTGCCGCCGGCGGCAATCTCATCTTCAACGGCGGCAGCCTGGTCGACAGCGGCACCGTCACCGTCAACGGCGGACAGTTCGCCGCCGGCGGCGGCACCGTGACCGTCAACAGCACCGGCGTCCTCACCTTTAACGGCGGCCAGTTCGGCCTCAGCACCAGCACCGTCAACGACTCCGGCGCGATCACGCTCAACAGCGGTACCTCCGTGCAGCTCTTGGGCACCAACACCATCACGGTCAATAGCGGCGGCACGTTCACCAACGGCATCACCCTCAACCTTCCGGTCAACACCACCATCAGTGCCAGCGGCGGGACCGTCGAAATCAGCAATGGCGGTGCCCTCACCATCCCGTCCGGCAACACCCTCGCAGTCACCCAAGGCGGCGCGCTCACTGTCGACAGTGGCGGCAGTCTGACCGTCAGCCACGGTGGTGCGGTCACGGTGGGCACGGCCAGCACCAACAGCGGCAGCTTCACGGTCGGCGGCACTGCGTCCGACGCCGGGACGGTCACGGTCGGTCACGGCGGCACGGTCACCGTCGGCACGGGTGGGACCAACACGGGCAGCCTAACCGTGACCGGCGGCGGCACCCTGTCCGACGGCGGAACGGTCACGGTCCACAGCGGCGGCACGCTGACCGTCGGCACGACGACGACCGGGGACACCGGCAGCCTTACCGTCACCGGCGGCGGCAGCCTGTCCGACGGGGGCACTCTCACCATTAATTCCGGCGGCACCCTCAACGTCAGCACCGCGACTACCGGTGACACCGGCGGCCTCACGATTACCGGTGGCGGCACTCTGTCCAACGCGGGGACGGTCACGGTCAACAACGGTGGCACGCTGACCGTGAGCACGGGTGGCACCGACACGGGCAGCCTAACCGTGACCGGCGGCGGCTTCCTGAAAGACTTCGGCACGGTCGCCATCAACACCGGCGGCACTATCACCGATAACACCGGCGGCAGCGTTTTCGTCTATTCCGGTGGCACCTTCACCGACGCCGGCACCCTCAACCTGAATGGTGGTGCCCTGACCCTCTCCGGCGGCACGCTGGACGTGGCCAGCGGCGGGGTTGTCAACGACGCCGGCTCATTCTCGGTGGGCAGTGGCACCGGCACCCTGACCATCGACAATGGCGGCACCTTCACGGTCGAGAACGGCGGCTACCTGCTCAGCAACCCGGGCACCATCACCGACTCCGGCTCGGTGGTTGTCGACAATGGCGGCTATGTGGGCTTCGCCAACAGCAGCTTCAACGTCACCGACGGCGGCTCGTTGACCATTCAGTCCGGCGGCGTGTTCAGCGACAACAGCGCCATGACGGTGACCTCCGGCGGCACGGTGACCGATTCCGGCGCGTTGACGGTCCAGCCGGGCGCCACGCTGACGATCAGCCAGGGTGGTACCGACACCGGCAGCATGACGATGACCGGCGGCGGCACTCTGTCGGACAGCGGGACGGTCACGGTCGGTCATGGCGGCGCCGTCACCGTGACCGGCGGCGGCAACCTCTACGACGCCGGCGCTGTCACCGTGAACCAAGGCGGCACCCTGACCGTGAGCACGGGTGGCACCGACACTGGCACCCTCACCGTCTACACCGGAGGCTCCGTCACCGACGGCGGCGACGTCATCGTCAACGCCGGCGGCAACCTCTACAACAGTGGGGCTTTGACGGTCACCGACGGCGGCACCCTGACGGTCAACAGCGGCGGCAGCGTGACCGACTACGGCGCCTTGACGGTCAACTCGGGCGGCACGCTCACCGACGCCGGCACGTTCCAGGTCGACTCCGGCACGATGACCATCGACAACGGGGGCACGGTCACCGTCGACAACGGTGGCGTCTTCTCCAACTACGGCACCCTTGCCGATTCCGGCACGCTGACCGTCGACAACGGCGGCACCCTCTACACCATCGATCCGATGACGGTCACCAACGGCGGCACACTGACCGTCGATCAGGGCGGCACGCTGTTCGACTACGGACCCTTGACGGCCGACTCGGGCGGCACCCTGACCGACAACGGCACCATGACCATTACCCCGACGGGCAGCCTGACCGATGCGGGCACGCTGACCGTGAGCCCGGGCAGCACCCTGAACGACTACGGCACCCTCACCGTCAGCAGCGGCGGCACCCTTACCGACTCCGGCAGTATGACCGTCTACTCGGGCGGCAGCCTGGTCGATAACGGCACACTCACTGTCAACGACGGCGGCAGCTTGGGAGTCTTCTCGGGCGGAACCCTCACCGACAGCGGCACTCTCACCGTCGACGACGGCAGCTTCCTCGGTAACTTCGGCACCACGACGGTCGATGCGGGCGGCACGCTGACCGTCGAGCACGGCGGCTCACTGGGTAACTTCGGCGGCACGATGGAAGTCAGCAGCGGCGGCACAATCAACGTCAACTCCGGCGGCACGTTCACCGAGGGCGCGGCGCTGACGATCGACCACGGCGGCGCATTGATCGACAACGGCACGCTCACCGTCAGCCCCGGCGGCGTGGTCAACGACGCCGGTGCGTTCTCCATCAACTCCGGTGGTGTGGTCACCATCGACCCCACCGGTGTCATGAGTGTCACCGGCGGGACGTTGACGGTCGACGACGGCTCCTATTTGATCGTCCACACCGGGGCCACCGTGCCGCTGAACCAGGGCGGCGCGCTGATTATCGGGCCCCACGAAATGGTCACCATCGGTCAGGGCGGCTCTTTCACGCCCAACGGCCTCGTCGGCCAGGTAATCATCAGCCCGGCGGTGCCGCCGGGCCCGGTGCCTCCGGAGGCGATCGCCGGCGCGGCCTCACCCGGGCTGTCGGGGACCTCGGGTCTGTCGGGTCTCTCGGGAATCCAGTCTCAACGGGACACCAATGGGATGCTGGACATGGATCTCGACGACCTGTCCAACGTGTTGTCTGACGACCTCACCTTCACCGGCGACTAGTGCTGCAGCACAAGCGAATTCATGAATTACCTGATTCGGAGTTCGTGGTCAGCGGCGGCGCGGCGGTTTCGTCGTCGTAGTAGTCGACGGTGCCCCGCAGGGCGTCGAAGATCGCCCTGCCCTGGGCGACCAGCCCGCTGGCCACCTCGGTGAGTCCCTCGGCGCCGTTGAGCACGGTCACGTTGGCGTTGGCGAGCCCCCGCGCCGCCTTCTCGACGATCTCGGGCAGCTGATCGATCAGCGCCTTGTCCAGGGCGACCCGGTTGTGCGACGCCGCCGCCTCGGCCTGGATCTTCATCTTCTCCGCGTCGGCGACGGCCAGGATCCGCACGCGTTCGGCCTCGGCCTCGGCGGGCTTGACGACCTCGGCGACCAGCTCCTGCTGGCGCAGTTCGGCGGCGCGCTGGGCCAGCTCGGTGCGCATCTGCAACACCTCGCGCTGGGCCTCGGCCTCGGCCAGCGGGCCGGCCTGGGCCGCCTCGGCCTGCGCCTTGTCGACCTCGGCCTTGTACTGCGCCTTGACGATCGCGGTCTCCCGGGCGAATTCCGCCTGCTTGCGCTGCGACTCCTGCTCGGCTTCGGCGGCCGCCTGATTCGCCTGTGCCTGGGCGATCTGCGCCTGCTGCTGGATGGCCGCGTTGTGCGGCGCCGACATTGCGTTGATGTAGCCGAGCCCGTCGTCGTCGATGGACTGGATCTGCAACGCGTCGACCGTAAGGCCGATCCGGGCCATCTCCTCCTTGGAGCCGTCGAGGACCTCGGTCGCCAGCTTCTGGCGTTCCCGGATGATCTGCTCGACGGTCATCGAGCCGATGATCGATCGCAGGTGGCCGGCGAAGATGCGCCCGGTCAGCACGGACATCTGGTCCTGTTCGGACAGGAATCGCTGCGCGGCGCTGATGATGCTTTCGGTGTCGTTGCCGACCTTGAAGGCGATCACCGCACGGACGTTGAGCGTGATGCCCTGCTGGGTCACGCATTTCTCGGCGACCTCGGCCTCACACATCGCCAGCGTGAGGAAGCGGGCCTTGCGGAAGAACGGCATGATGAAGGCGCCGTGGCCGGTCACGACGCGGAAGGGGGCGTTGCTCTTGCTTCGGCCGCCGGAGATCAGCATCGCCTCGTCGGGGGAGGGCACTTTGTAACCGAGCATCGGAACTCCTTTTGGGTTTCGCTGTTGTATCCCGGGCGATCCGGGTCGTCAATTCAGATCACGCGAGTTCGTGCCAGGGTTCGACGGTTACCGTCCGGGCTCCCCTGACCTCCACCACCAGCACCCGTGCGCCCTTGGGCAAGGGGTCGTCGGACCACGCCAGGAAGGCCTCCTTGGCGCCCCGCACGGTGACCAGCACCTCGCCGGCCCCGCGGTCGCCGCGGGTCGCCACGGTCAACGTCCCCACGCAGCCGATTGCCGAGGCGTCGCTCACGAACGCATACTCCCGCATCGGGATTGCAGGCGTCGGGTTTCGTCTAAACGGGACCCGCGGTGAGGGTAACGACGTTGTTGCGGCTCTCCCGGGCCTTGATCCGGGACACCCAGACGCGGCCACCGGTCGCCCGCGCGACGATGCTTTCCACCGTCTCGAACGTCCATGCGGCAGTGCCCGCCATTGCGGTGTCGTCCATGATCCGCAGGTCGATGACGCCCCGGTCGGCCAGCAGCTCGAACAGGTCGCGTTGCGGGTCGTCGACGGCGATCAGCGTGGTGTGGTCGAACTGGTCCCGCAGCGCCGTCTTGACCTCGTCCAGTGTGACTTCGTCGATCACCGCGTCGGTCCCGGCTTCGGTTTCGGCACAGGCGAATTCGATGTCGAAGGCCCGTTCATAGCCGTGCAGGAAGAAACGCTTGCCTTGGTTGGCCCACGAGCGGTGGCAGCAGGGCAGGTTGTCGAACAACCTGCGCAGGTGGAACCTGGCCGTGCGACCCAGCGGGGCGTCGGCACGGTGGATCGTGGCCACGCGGGCCCCATCGGCGAAAACGGTGTTACGCATGGTGGTCAGCGTCCGGCGCCGGCCTTGCGGGATTCTCCATGGATTCTTGGAGCGCCAACGGCGGCCTATCGTGGTGATATGAACGTCGGTCCGGGAACGAGGTCGACAATCGCCGCAGCCATGCTGGCCGCCGCCGCGCTGCTTTCCGCGGCCCCGGCGGCCGCCGACCCGTCCGACGACGCCTTCCTGGGCGCCCTGGCGGACAACGGGATCGTCGTGAACGACCCGATCACCATGGCGCGCTCGGTCTGCGCGGGGCTCGACAGGAACCAGAAGACGAGCGTCGTGGCGATGAAGGTGATGAAGGACACCAGTCTTTCGGCGCGCCAAGCCGGATTCTTCGTCGGGCTCTCGGTGTCCGCCTACTGCCCGCAGTACAAGGGGCAGACGGACGGTTCGTTGGACTGGCTGAATCCGCTGCCCCCGCTCATGTGAGCTGAGCCGCTAGACCCAGTACGGGACGCGGGCGCGGTACTGCCGCATCGCGAACGCCGCCAGCACCCAGCCGACGGCGGTCAGCGCGGCCACCACGGCCCAGTGCCGCAGCTCCTGGTGGGCGCCCAGCAACGGGGCCCGCACGATGTCGAGATAGTGGAGCAGCGGGTTGAGTTCGACGATGCGCGACCAGCGCCCAGCGCCCTGCTGCCGCAACGTGTCGTCGTTCCAGATGATCGGCGTCATGAAGAACAGCAACTGCACCACCGAGAACAGCAGCGGACCGATGTCGCGATAGCGGGTGGCCAGGATGCCGAAACACAGTGACACCCAAATGCAATTGAGCACGATCAGCCCGAGCGCCGGGATGACCGACAGATCCGCCCACGACCACGGCTTGGGGTAGATGACCGCGATGACGGCGTAGATCACGATGTTGTGCGCGAACAGGATCATCTGCCGCCACACCAGCCGGTAGACGTGCACGGACAGCGGGGTGGGGAGTTGCTTGATCAGTCCCTCGTTGGCGACGAAGACGTCGGCACCCTCCAGGATGGCCGCGTTGATCAGGTTCCAGACGATCAGGCCGAGCGTGACGTACGGCAGGTGCACGGCGAGCTCGAGGTGAAACAGCTTGGAGTACAGGCCGCCCATCGCGACGGCGGTGGTGCCGGTCGCGATGGTGATCCAGAACGGGCCCAGCACCGAGCGGCGGTAGCGCTGCTTGATGTCCTGCCAGCCCAGGTGCAGCCACAGCTCGTGCCGGCGGAAGCCGGCGACCAGGTCGCCGCGGGCGCGGGTGAAGGTCCGCGACTGGGCGGCGGCGTCCAGAAACGTCATCGCGATCCTCCAGGTTCCGACGGTGGCGACCCGCTTCGAGGTTTGCCGAACTGTTCGCGACGGCCCAAGCGCCGCAAGCGAATCCACTCAGCGAGGCCCTTGGGATCGCGGCGGGTCACCACGAAGTACCAGCCGAACCGAACCCACTCCTGGAGCTGCAGCTTGCGCAGGCCGGGCTGCGACAGAAGGTAGCCGCGGTTGCGGTAGGTGTAGAACCGCTTGGTGGGGTCGTCGGGGTATTGGGTGTGCATGCGTCCGCCCAGGATCGGCCGGAATTCCGCCGAGCCGCAGGGGTGGAGGTAGATCGCGTCCAGGCAGGTGCCGAACGGCAGGCCCGACCGCACCAGCCGGCGATGCATCTCGACTTCGTCGCCGCGGATGAACAGACGCAGGTCGGGAACGCCGATCGCCTCGAGCGTGGCCGCCCGGAACAACGCACCGTTGAACAGAGACGCGATTCCGGGCAGCAGGTCCTGTCCGGCCTCGGTGCGCAATTCGCTTGCCCGCCTGCGCCATACCAGCCCGCGGCGCAACGGAAATGCCAGCCGCTCCGGGTCGTCCATGTTGCACACCATCGGCGACACCTCGGCCAGGGCGTGCTTTTCGGCGCACGCCAGCAAGGTGGCCAGCACGCGCGCGTCCTGCGGCCGCCCGTCGTCGTCGGCCAGCCACACCCAGTCGGCGCCCTGCGCCAACGCATGCAACATGCCCAACGCGAAACCGCCTGCGCCGCCCAGGTTTCGGCGCGAGGGCAGGTAGGTGGTCGGGATCGGCTGGCCGGCCACCAGGTCGCGGACCCGGCCGTCACCGCCCCCGTCGTTGTCGACGACGATGAGGTGGTCGGGTACCCGGGTCTGGCTGCTCAGGGTGCCCAGCGATTTGGCCAGTTCGTCGGGACGCCGGTGGGTGACGACGACGGCGAAGATGGAGTCACTCATCCCCGGACGCTCTTTGTGCCAGCGGATTGTCCGCGGCCGTCTCGGCGAGCACCTCGCGCACGTGCCGGGCCGCGTCCTCGCCCTCGTAGGCGCGCACCACGTCTTCGATGCCGCCGGACATGCGGATAACGCCGTGGTCGATCCACATCGCCGTCTTGCACAGCCGGGCGAGGAATTCGTTGGAATGGCTGGCGAACACCAGGATTCCGGACCGCTCCACCAAACTCTGCAACCTGGATTGCGCCTTCTTCATGAAGTCGGCGTCGACCGCGCCCAAACCCTCGTCGAGCAACAGGATTTCGGGGTCGATGCTGGTGACCACGCCCATGGCCAGCCGCACCCGCATCCCGGTGGAGTACGTGCGCAGCGGCATAGACAGGTAATCACCGAGCTCGGTGAACTCGGCGATCTCGTCCACCTTGGCCATCATCTGCTTGCGGGTCTGCCCCAGGAACAGCCCGCGGATGATGATGTTCTCGTAGCCGGAGATCTCGGGATCCATGCCGACGCCCAGATCGAAGATGGGCGCGACCCGGCCGGTGACCTTCGCCCAGCCGCGGGTGGGTTCATAGATGCCCGAAAGCAGTCGCAGCAGAGTCGATTTGCCCGCGCCGTTATGGCCGACCAGGCCGACACGGTCGCCCAACTCGAGCGACATGGTGATGTCGCGCAGCGCCTCGACGACGACCACGTTGGAACTGTTGCGGCCGATGGTGCCGCCCGCCTTGCCCAGGAAGGCTTTCTTCAGGGAGCGCGACTTCGCGTCGAAAATGGGGAATTCCACCCACGCGTTGTGCGTCTCGATGTGAGGACCCGCCACCGTGCTTCGCTTAGAGGTATTGGCCGTGTCCGGAGCCGCCCGGCTTGCCGACGCCGGGGGGCAGCGCGCCCTGGCGCATGTTCTCCAGCTGCGCGCGGGCGGCCATCTGCTGGGCGAACAGCGCGGTCTGGATGCCGTGGAACAACCCTTCCAGCCAGCCGACCAACTGGGCCTGGGCGATCCGCAATTCGGCGTCCGAGGGCGCCGTGTCCTCGTTGAACGGCAGGGTGAGGCGGTCGAGCTCCTCGCGCAGTTCGGGCGCCAGGCCTTCTTCCAGTTCGCGGATGCTGGTCGCGTGGATCTCGCGCAGCCGGTTGCGGCTGGCCTCGTCGAGCGGTGCGGCGCGCACCTCCTCGAGCAGTTGCTTGATCATCGTCCCGATGCGCATCACCTTGGCGGGCTGCTCAACCAGATCGGTCAGGGAGCGCTCGTCGGAGTCGTCCTCCGCCACCGCCGTGATCCGCGGGTCGACGCCGCCGATGATCTCGATGCCGTCGTCGTCGTTGCGGGTACTCAATCCTTCACCATCCTTTGCGGACTAAGAGTGCGGCGCCGCGCCGATTCCGCGCCATTCGTAGATTCGGGCTCCACCGTTGTCGTAGATCAGCGCCCACGACTTCGATTTATCCAGTGAGACTAGTCCGTCGGGTACGGCGAAGCCCCGGACCGTCGGCGTGCTGGTGTAGACGTACCGAATATTGAGCGCTTTGATCGCCTCGACCACCCGCGGATCGGCATCGCCCTTGCGGGCGCCGGCCCAGAAGATGTACCGGTTGGGGCCGGGGCCCATCTGCTGCGGGTAGTCGTAATGGGTCCACAGCGGGTGCAGGTCGGCGACGGCGTACATCCACGCCGTGCCATCGGTGTTGGCGTTGCCGATCACGGTGGTGTGCGCCCCGGGCAGCGTGGCCAGGTACGCCATGGCCATCAGGTCGCGTTGGTCGATCATCACGGAGTCGTACTTGTCGCCGAACAAGACCAGGTGCCGATAGAAGTAGTGCCGCGCGGTGAACACGGTTGTCACCAGCAGCAGGACCGCCGTGGCCGCGGTCCAGGCCGGCGCGGGCAGAGGTTTTAATCGGCGGTCGGCGACCCGCTTGGCCGCGGCAACCGCCACCGTCACCACCAGGAATAGGGCGAGCCCCGCCATCGGCATGAGCAGCAGGGTGATTGCGGCCGAGATCCTGCGCGGGTCCTTGTAGAAGAACTCCCCGAACGCGCCGGCTATCGCCCCGACCGGGCCGCCGAGCGGCGTCCCCGCGTCGACGTCGACGACCACCAGCAACGCCCAGAGCGCCAGCGGCCACCAGATCCTCTTGTAGGCAAAGATGATCCCGCCGGCGATCGCCAGCGCCATGAGCCCGTACTGGTACGGGAAGTCGTTGAGGTGACGCGAATGCTGGAAGACGGCGTCCCACACCCCGCGCTTCTTGCTGAGCTTGGTCAGAAACGAGTGCCCGGCGATGATGTCTTCCTGTTGACGGACGCTGATGAACTGCGGCAGCAGAATCAGCCCGGTGGCCACGGTCACAGCGGCGAGCGTCGCCACGTCGGGAATCCGTCCCAGCACCGGATGCCACAACACATCCATCAGCCACCAGGCGACCAGGAACAGGACGACGATGAACCCGCCGGTCAGGTGGACGGACATCAGCCCGACGAACGCCAGCACCGCCAGCGGGATGCGATCGCGATGGCGCAGCGTGGAGGCGATCAGCACGAACGTCGGGACGGCGACACCGTAGGCGGCCAGGTTGGGCATCGCGGCGACGCCGAACTCGACGTAGGGCAGGGCGGTGAACGACACCGACAGCGCGGCGGCGGTCGCGGCCACGCCGGCGGTGCGCCATTCGCCCCAGTGGGGGCGCAGCAGCCGCCAGGTCAGCATCGCCGCGCTGGTCGGAAACAGCCACACCGAGGCCGCCACCGAGCTCAGCGTGTAGCCCGTGGTCGGGGCCGCTCCGGTGAGCTGACAGAACACCGCGGACAGGGCGTGAAACACCGACGGGTAGTACAGCGTCTGATGCGTCTCGACGTTGCGCAGCTCGCCCATGTGCGTCGACGACGCCTGCCCGGTGTCGAGGATGAACCGGATCTCGTTGGCATGCCACACGGCGTCCCAGGTACTCGGGATGGTCTGCCAGTGGGCGGCCAGGCCGCGATAGGCCGCCCACATGATCAGCAGCGCCCCGAGCAGCACCCCGGCCGCCACCATCAGCGCCGGCCAGCGGCCGATCCCGCGGGCCTCGGCCTCGGTGTCGCGGTACCGGCCGAGCAGCAGCTGCAGGACAACCATCACCAGGCACACGGCAACCAGCGTCGCCAGCGCGGTCCAGCCGTTCCAAGGGATTCCGACGGCGCCGAACGGAATGATCGCCAGCGCGACCGCGCCGTAGGTCAGCGCCGGGCCGACCGCGACAGCGATGGGCCAACTCAGCTGACTGATTCGCGCGATGATCGATCCGGGGGCTATCAGCAAGAACAATGCGATCAGCGTTCCGAACCAGAGGCCCACTCGACTAGTATGGCTGGCCGGGTGCCCTGCCTCGGGAAGCCACCGGTTGGCCGGAACGTCTGCAGCACCCGCTACGGTCACAGTTTCGCGGAAATGCGCAAGCTCTAAGGTGGCTGGCATGGCTTACGACGTCGCCCGGGTGCGCGGACTGCATCCGTCGCTGGGTGACGGGTGGGTGCACTTCGACGCGCCGACCGGGATGCTCATCCCCGATTCCGTCGCGACCACCGTTTCCACCGCCTTCCGGCGATCCAGTGCCACCACCGTGGGCGCGCATCCGTCGGCGCAGCGCAGCGCCGCCATCCTCGAGGCCGCGCGGGCGGCGGTCGCCGACCTGTTCAACGTGGACCCGGCCGGCGTCGTGCTGGGGGCCGACCGGGCGATCTTGCTCTCGGCGCTGGCTGAGGCGTCGTCGTCTCGGGCCGGACTGGGCTACGAGGTGATCGTCAGCCGCCTGGACGACGAAGCGAACATCGCCCCGTGGCTGCGCGCGGCGCACCGCTATGGCGCCAAGGTGAAGTGGGCCGAGATCGACATCGAGACCGGCGAGCTGCCGACCTGGCAGTGGGAGGGCCTGATCGGGAAGTCGACCAGGCTGGTGGCCGTCGCCTCCGCGTCCGCCGCGCTGGGCACCGTCACCGACCTGCGGGCGATGACCAAGCTGGTGCACGACGTCGGCGGGCTGGTGGTGGTCGATCATTCCGCCGCTGCGCCGTACCGGTTGCTCGACGTGAAGGAGACCGACGCCGACGTGGTCGCGGTGAACGCCCTGGCGTGGGGCGGCCCGCCGATCGGCGCGGTGGTGTTCCGTGACCCGGCGCTGCTGAGTTCGTTCGGCTCCATCTCCACCGATCCGAAGGCCACTGGCGCGGCGCGGCTCGAGATCGGCGCGCACCAGTTCGGTCTGCTGGCCGGGGTGGTCGCCAGCATCGAGTATCTGGCGGCGCTCGACGAGTCCGCCCGCGGCAGCCGGCGCGAGCGTCTGTCGGTGTCGATGCAATCGGCCGGCTTGTACATGAACCGGATCTTCGATTACCTCATGGTGGCGCTGCGCTCGCTGCCGCTGGTCATGGTGATCGGCCGTCCGGAGGTGCGGATACCGGTGGTCAGCTTCGCCCTGAACGGCGTGCCCGCCGAGCGGGTGGTGCAGCGGCTGGCAGACAACGGGATTCTGGCCGTCACGTGCGAGAACTCCCGCGCGCTCGACGTGTTGGGCGTCAACGACATCGGCGGCGCCGTCACCATCGGGCTGGCGCACTACTCGACGACGGCCGAGGTCGACCAGCTGGTGCGCGCCCTGGCGTCCCTCGGCTAGCCTCGCTTCCCTCCCGGGTTTCCTGCCGGGCTCGCGAGTGCGGCTACGGCTTTCCGTGTGCGCTCATGGCGCGAAATCCGCGGAAACGGCGCCCTCACAGCACACTCGAAGCCCTCAACGCACGCTCGACGGGCCGGGCTGGGTACCGCGACCGCCGGCTAGACCGTGAGCACGACCTTCCCGGTCACCTTGCTCGCGGTCAGCTGTTGATGTGCCTCCCCGGCCTGCTGGATGGGCAGGCGGGCGCCGATGATCGGGCGGACGCGGCCCTCGGCGATCATCGGCCACACCGACCCGATCACCGCCTGCACGATCTCCGTCTTGCTGTTGGGTCCGGTGACCGGCCGGGCGCGCAGCGTGGTGCCGATGACCCGGGCACGCTTCATCAACAGCTTGCCGATATTGAGCTCGCCCTTGATGCCACCCTGCATGCCGATGATGACCAGCTGCCCGTCGGTGGCCAGGGCGTCGATGTTGCGGTCCAGGTAGGCGGCGCCCATGATGTCGAAAATCACGTCGGCGCCGCCGCTTTCCCGGAGCCGCTCGACGAAGTCCTCGTCGCGGTAGTTGATCGTGATCTCGGCGCCCAGCTCGCGGCAGAATTCGAGCTTCTCCGCCGACCCGGCCGTGACGGCCACCCGCGCGCCCAGCGCGCGAGCGACCTGGATCGCGTGGGTCCCGATGCCGCTGGCGCCGCCGTGCATCAGCAGCAGCTGGCCCTTGCCCAAATGGGCCGTCAGCACCAGGTTCGACCACACCGTGCAGGCCACCTCCGGCAGCCCCGCGGCGTCGATGAGGTCGACACGAGAGGGAATCGGCATCACCTGACCGGCGGGCACGGCGACGTACTCGGCGTATCCGCCGCCGGCCAGCAGCGCGCAAACCTCTTGTCCCGCAGACCAATCAGTGACGCCCTCGCCGGCTTCGGCGACGACGCCGGACACCTCCATGCCGATGATTTCGCTGGTCCCCGGCGGGGGCGGATACTTGCCCGCCGCCTGCAGCACGTCCGCCCGGTTCACGCCGGCCGCGGCGACCTTGATCAGCACCTCGCCGGGCCCGGCGGACACGTCGGGCACCTCTTGCCAGGAGAGCTCATCGGGGGATTCGGCGACGATTGCGCGCATGGTGGCCACGCTACCGAGTCCCGCTACCCTTATCTGCGGTGGCGTGGCAGAGCGGCCTAATGCACTCGCCTTGAAAGCGAGAGACGGCTAACACCGTCCGGGGGTTCAAATCCCTCCGCCACCGCGCATGTCAGTCGTGGGCTAATGCAGCGTCGGCGCGTAGCGAAGCAGGGCACCGACACCGTTGGCCGGGGCGATCCGCTCGTCGGTGCGCACCAGCGCCGCGCCGACGGAGATCGCGAACACCGGCAGGGCCTCGTCGGCGCGCAGCGTCTTCGCCGGGGCCGCACCCTGTTCGGACAGCACGTTTTCGTTGGGGGCCACTGTCGTCAGGTCCGCGTCGGCGACGACGGTGGCGTCACCGATGTCACCGACGATCAACGTGTCGACCGCGCCCTGGCGCAGGGCCGAGCAGACCGCGTCCAGCCCCTCGGCGGCCAGCCCGGACTGCCGGCCCACCTCGGCGGTGAAACGCTCGGCGGCGGCGTCGATCACGTCCAGATGCCGCCGCAGGCACGAGGCTTCGATGGCCCGCTGCAACTCGTCGGCGTCATGGCCGCTGTGGCGCGCGCCGACCTGCAACTGCTCGGCGTGCCGGCTGATCCGCTCGGGCAGTTCGGCGAGCAGGTCCGACCGCGAGCTGACCTCGCCGACGATCAGGACGAGGTCGAGGTTCGCCGCGTCGGCGAGTTCCCCGATCCGGTCGGCCACCGCGCGCATGTTCTTGCGGGCGGCCTCGTCGGTGCGCAGCTGAGGATCCCCGTAACCGGCGGTTTCCGCCCCGCTCGCGTGGTGGACGGGGAACCCGCCACCGTCGACGGTCTCGGAGCGTAGCGCGCCGCCGACCTTGCGGGTGATGTCGGCGCCCGTGTGGTCGACCTCCACCAACAGATAGTCGGGTTGATGGAAGCCGTGCTCGACAATCGGCATGACGTAAGGCAATTCGGAGACCCGCACGATCTGCTGCGACGGTGGCCGCAGCAGGTGTTCGTTCAGCAGCACGCCGTCGGCGCCGGCCACAACGGCGCGGCCGCTGCGCCCGATCGGCGGCCGCAGGTCCATCACCGCGCGCCCGATCTCGTCGACCACCTCCTCGGCGGCGCCCCGCGTTTCGAGGTCCTCCTTCACCGCCCGCCACTTAAGCTCGAGCTGAGCCTCGGCGTCGTGGGTGTCATGCGAGTCGTCGAAGTAGACCGATGCGAACGGCCCTGAGGCGTCGAGCAACTTGCGGAAGCGGTCAGAGTCCATGCCCTTTCGGGTGCCCCGCCCATCGGGACGCAAACACTAGTAGCTGCGATCGCCTTCGCTGTTGTCGAAGAAGCGCCACTCGCCGTCGGCCTCGACCTCCATGCGCCAGCCCAGTTCGTTGCCCTCGACCGCCTCGTCGGCGAACCACGCGTGCGCTTTGTCGGCGCTTTCGATGTCCTTGGTCGCGACGACGTCGCCCTTGGGGTTGAGCACTCGGTAGGTAGCCATTCGGGCAGTGTTCCCACCCGGGGGCGCCCTCAATCGGTGGGGATTTCGGCGGTGATCGTGTCCAGCAAGGCGGTGTAGCGCTTCGCTTCCGGGTCACGTCCGGGTTTGCCGCTGCTGACGACGCCGGCCGCGAGACCCCGCGCCGGGTCGGCCCAGATCGCGATGTTGACCAGCCCGAGATTGCCGAATGCGTTGGGGGCGTTGCGGCCGAACGGTCCCCAACGGTCGGTCCCGAGGATGAAGCCGGTGCCCCACCGGGCGGGCTGCAGCCCCACCGCGAAATCCGGTCGCAGCCGCCGGCATTGCTTGATGGCGCCGTACATCGTCTCGGGGCTGATCACCCGGACCCCGTCGAGATTGCCTCCGCGACGCCAGATTTCGGCGAACCGCGACATCTCGTGCGCGGTCGAGACGGTGTTGGACGACGGGATGATGGTGGTGAGGAACAACGGCGTGTTCGTGATCGGAATCATCTCGTGCACGGTTCCGCCGATCGCCTTGCGGAAGATCTGGGCGACCACCGGCGGCAACGGACGCCCGGTCGCGTGACTCGGCGCGACCAACGGCAGGTCTTCCTGGGAGACGCCGAAGTTGGTCCAGCGAAAACCGAGCGGGTCGAGAATCTCGGTGGCGAGGATCTCGCGAATCTCCTTGCCGGTGGCCGCAAAAACGAGCTCGCGCACCAGCGGGCCCCAGGTCAGCGCGTGATAGATGTGCACCAGGCCCGGCCGGTACAGCGGGCGCAGCTCGCCCAGCTTCTGCTGCGCGTACTCGTGGTCGTCGGCCCGTTTGACGTCGGGTTTGGCGCCGGTGGGGAACGGCAGCCCCGCGCTGTGCGTCATGACGTGCCGGATGGTGATGCGGTCCTTGCCGTGACTGGTGAACGTGGGGATGTAGTCGCACACCCGGTCGTCGAGGGAGAAGACACCGCGCTCCACGAGCATGTGGATCACGGTCGCCGCCATCCCCTTGGCCGCCGAGTACACGCAGAACGGCGTGTCGGGTGTCACGGGGATCTTTTCGGCGTCGGGCGGGTCGCTCGGGGCATTGCCCCAGCCGTGGCCGATCGCGCGGTTGAGCACGACGCGTCCGTGCCGGCGGATGCACAGCTGGATGGCGGGGTGAAGGCCGCCCTGGTACCAGTGCCGGGCGGCCGCCCAGATGCGGTCGACGGCGACGCTGTCGATTTCGGAGTGGTCTTCCTCACCGATCGCCGTCACGGCGTCCAAGTCAGCCGGGAGGCGGATCTTGCCGTCAGGTGTCGTCACCTCAGCGAGGGTACGTGCCTCACTCGCCGGTGAACTGCGGCGGCCGCTTCTCGAATGTCGCCGCGATGCCCTCGGTCAGGTCCTTCGAGGGCAGGAAGGCGGCGTTCCAGGCGGCGACGTAGCGCAGGCTCTCCGAGACCGCGGCGACGCGCTGCTGATCGAGAACGTCCTTGACGCCGTGGACGGTCAGCGGCGGGTTGGCCGCGATTTCCGCGGCGGTGGCGTGCGCCGCGGCCAGGGTCGCCTCGGGGTCGTCGTACACGTCGTTGACCAGGCCGATCTTCTCGGCCCGGGCTGCGTCGATGTCCTTACCGGTCAGCGCGAGTTCGCGCAGATGCCCGTCGCTCAGGATGTAGGGGAGGCGGGCCAGGCTGCCGACGTCGGCGACGATGGCCAGCTTGACCTCGCGCACCGAGAACTTGGCGTCGGCGCTCGCGTAGCGGATGTCGACCGCGGAGATCAGGTCGACCCCACCGCCGATGCACCAGCCGTGCACCGAGGCGATGGTCGGGGTGCGGCAATCCGCGACCGCGGTGATCGCGCCCTGCATCCGCTTGACCTCGCGATGGAAGACCGCTCGCGGGCCGGCCAGCGCGTCCCCGGACAGCAGCGGGGTGAACGAGCCGCCCATCGCGGGCACGTCCAGGCCGTAGCTGAAGTTCTTGCCCGAACCGGTCAGCACGATCGCGCGTACCTCGGGGTCGGCGTCGAGCGCCGCGAACAGCTCCGGCATCTCGGACCAGAACGCCGGGCCCATCGCGTTGCCCTTGCCCGGCCCGATCAGCGTCACCTGCGCGACGTTGTCTTTCGTCTCCACCGTGACGGATTCGTATGCTTGCGCCATATCGAGACCGTAGCGTGGCAAATATGGCTCCTGATTTGCGGCCCGGCCCCGATTCCCCGCCCACCGACGAACTGCACAGCGCCGAGGACACGTTGGGGGTGCTGCAGCGGGTGTTGCACACGATCGCGGCCGACGACCTGAGCCGCCAGACGCCGTGCGCGGAGTTCGACGTCGCGCGGCTGACCGGTCATCTGCTGGGCTCGATCACGGCGCTGGGCGGCATGGTCGACGCGGAGATTCCCGACCGCGACGAAAGCGATTCCGTGGAAGGGCAGGTGGTCACCGCGGCCCGGCCGACGCTGGACGCCTGGCACCGTCACGGCCTGGACGGGACGGTCCCGTTCGGCAAGGGCGAGATGCCCGCCAAGAACGCGTGTGCCGTCTTGTCGATCGAATTCCTGGTCCACGCCTGGGATTACGCCGTCGCCGTGGGACACGAGATCAACGCGCCCGAGCCTTTGTCCGAGTATGTCTTGGGGCTGGCGCGCGAGGTCATCAAGCCGGAGTTCCGCGGCGGCGCCGGGTTCGACGACCCGGTCGACGTGCCCGAGGATGCGGGCGCGCTCGAGCAGTTAGTCGCGTTCACCGGCCGCAACCCGGCCCGTTGACTCCTGGCTTGTGGGCCCTAAATGTGCGGCCAGCCGCACCTTGGTCGATGAATGTGCGGCCAGCCGCAAACTCGAAGGCCGAGCCGTTAGACCCGTTCGAGGTAGAAGTAGTAATACCGACCGTTGTCGCGGACGCCCTTGCCGTTCATGATGCCCATCACGGCGTCGTCGTCGATCTTCTTGAAGTGGTCGTGCACGGGCTGGCCGTCGTAAACCATGGTCGCGGTGACCTCACCGCGGAACTCTTCGAGCCACAGGCTGGCCTCGCCTTTGCCCATCTCCACGTTCGAGAACTTGTTGCCGTCGGCGTCGAGGCAGACGAGCGGCTGAACGTCGCGGGCCGACTTGAACGTCTTGCCGAACCAGCCGGCCTTCTCCAGCTGGCCGTTCATCCGGTGACCGGTGCGGAACTCGCCGCCCTTCCACTCGCCCAGCATCCCGTCGATCGTCGCCGGCTCGAGGCCGGCCCAGAAGTCGTCGAGCTCGGTGTCGGGAATCTCGCCGCCGCGCTCCTTGAACTCGGTGAACAGTTTGCGCGCCAAGTCCAATGGACCACTCCTTACGGTTCGATGCGGGAAATCCACTCGCAGGCGAAGTGCAACAGGACGTCATTCTCCTCCACCGCGCCGATGGTGACGCGCACCCCCTCGCCCGCGAACGGCCGCACCACCAGGCGCGCGTCGGCGGCCTGCTGGGTGAAGTCCGCGGTCCGGGCGCCCAGCGGCAGCCAGACGAAGTTGGCCTGCGACGTCGGCAGCGTGAACCCGGCGTCGCGCAGCGCCGCGCTGACGCGGGTGCGCTCGGCGACCAGCGCGTCGGTGCGGGCCGCGAGTTCGCCGGCTGCCTCCAGCGAGGCGATCGCGGCCGCCTGTCCGACGTTGGTCACGGCGAACGGCATGACGACCTTGTCCAGCGCGGTGATCAGGTCGGGGTGGCCGACCGCGTACCCGACGCGCAGGCCCGCCAGCCCGTAGGCCTTCGAAAACGTCCGCAGCACAACGACATTGCTGCGGGACAGGGCCAGCTCCAAGCTATTGGGCAGCATGCCGTCGCGGATGTATTCGACGTAGGCCTCGTCGATGGCGATCAGGATGTGCGGGGGCACAGCCTCGACGAAGCGGGCCAGGTCGCCGGGGTCGACGACCGTCGATGTCGGATTGTTCGGGTTGCACACGAAGATCAGCCGGGTGCGGTCGGTGATCGCGGCGAGCATCACGTCGAGGTCGTGGGTGTGGTCGGTCAGCGGCACCTTGACCGCCGTCGCACCGGACACCTGAACGATCGGCAGGTAGCACTCGAAGCTGCGCCAGCCCATCATCACCTCGTCGCCGGCGGCGGCGGTGATCTGCACCAGCTGCTGGCACAGGGTGACCGAACCGCTGCCGACCGCAATGTGCTCGGGCGCGACGTCGGATCCCAGGTGCATGGCCAACGCGGCCTTGAGGTCCACACAGGCGTTGTCCGGGTAGCGGTTGACGACGGCAACCGCGCGCTCGATCGCCGCGTGCACGCTGGGCAGCGGGCCGTGCACGGTCTCGTTGCTGGCCAGTTTGATGGAGCCGGGCACGTTCTTGCCGGGCACATAGACTGGCAGTCCGGCCAGTTCGGGACGCAAGCGAGCAGTCACTTCGACAGTTTATGTCGCAAATGTGTACGCTATGGCCGGTTCCGCGAGACCGGGAAGGGGTCGGGTACCCTCAAACAGTCCAAGGGAGGCGTGCCAGAGCGGCCGAATGGGGCTCACTGCTAATGAGTTGTCCCCCTCAAAGGGGACCGGAGGTTCAAATCCTCTCGCCTCCGCCAAGGAACACGACGCAAGACAATTGAAGACTGGCGCCCGTAGCTCAACGGATAGAGCATCTGACTACGGATCAGAAGGTTAGGGGTTCGAATCCCTTCGGGCGCGCCACATTGAAGCATCGGTTCGGCTGCCTCATCTGCTTAAGTCGACGGTGTGACGTCCTACGTGCGCCTTGTCCGTGACACCGTCGCGGTGCGGCTCCTAATCGCGGTGCTCGCCGGAACGGCGGTCGCCGTCGCGATCGGTGAGGCCGTCGGGTGGAGGTTCGCCCTCCTCGGCTGGGTGGTCGCCGCAGCGGTTTACGTCGCGTGGAGCTGGCTGATCATCGCCCCGATGGATGCCGAACGCACGGCTCGGCATGCCACCCGCGAGGATGCGACGCGGTTGCTGGCAGACGTGGTCGTCGTCTCCGCGAGCCTGGGAAGTCTCGGAGGGGTCGGATACGTCGTCGCCGCGGGCACGCATTCGGGCGGCGAGTCCCTCGCGGCGGCCGGCGTCGGCGTGCTGGCCGTGGCGGCGTCGTGGTTCGCCGTGCACACGCTCTTCACCGCGCATTACGCGCGCCTCTACTACTCAGACGAGGTGGGCGGCATCGATTTTCACGACGCACACCCGCCGCGCTACCTCGACTTCGCCTACGTCGCGTTCACGGTCGGCATGACCTTTCAGGTTTCCGACACCGAGATCAACGCCTCTCGGGTGCGGGTAACCGTCTTGCGCCATGCGCTGCTGTCGTACCTCTTCGGCGCGGTAATCCTGGCGGTCACCATCAACCTGGTCGCCGGGTTGAGCGCCAAACTATGACGAGGGCTCGCCGCTAGCGCCCGCCGAACGGACCCCCGAAGGGGCCGCGGCGCGGCGGTACGGTCACGGTCTGCGTGACGGTGCTGGTCTCGGTGCTCGGCGACACCGTGACCGTGCTCGGCGGCTCCGTCGTCGTGGGCGTGGGGGTGTCGGTGCTCGGTGGCGGCGCCGTCTCGGTGACGGTCTCGGTCGGCGCGCCACCGCCGCCACCTCCGCCACCGCCGTGGTGCCGGGGCGGCTCTGTCGTCGTGGTGGGCACGGTGGTGGACGGAATGGTGGTCGTCGTGGTCGTGGTCGTGGTCGTCGTCGCGGGGCTGTGCGCGGGCGAACCGCCGACCAGCTTGACCACTGCGAACGCCACCAGCGCCAGCACGATCACCCCGATCGCGCCCGCCGCTACCAGCGCCGCCGGACGGCGATACCACGGCGTCGGCGGCTCGGGCTCGGGCGCCGGCTCGTCGTAATACCCGCCATACCGCGCGGCCTGGGTGGGCTCGGAGTAGTAGTCGGGTTCCTCGGGATAGGGCGGCACGAAGGGTGATGTTAGTGGATTAGCGCTCACCCTCGATGAGGCCCAGCGCGCGCTCGAACAGGTGGACCGTGGCGGCGTGCAACTGGTCGCCGACCTCTTTTTCGGCCTTGCCCGCGCAGGCCCGCGCGAGCGTCCCCTCGATGACGATGCCCAGCTTGAAGCAGGCCAGCACGGTGTACCAGGTGATATGCGACAGGTCGCGGGTGGTGTTGGCCGCGTAGCGCTCGAACAGCTCGCCGGTGCTGGCCAACCCGCCCTGGCCGCCCAGGGCGTGGCTGAACACGCTGGACCCATCGGGCTGGCGCCACGTGGCCAGCAGCCAGCCCAGGTCCAGCAGCGGGTCGCCGATCGTGCACATCTCCCAGTCGACGATCGCCACCACGTCCGGCCCGGTGTTGGAGAACATCACGTTGGCGGCGTGGTAGTCGCCGTGCATGATGCCCGGCGTCCAGGTGGTCGGCCGGTGGCGTTCCAGCCAGCCGGCAACGTCGTCGATCCCGGGGATGTCGGGCCCCGGATAGCCGTCGTACTCGCTGTAGGAGTCCAGCTCGGAAAGCCAGCGCGGCACCTGCCGTTCGAGGAAGCCCTCTGGCTTGCCGAAATCGGCCAGGCCCACCGCGACGTGATCGACGGCGCCCAACCGGGCCAGCGCATCGGCCATCGAGAGGCCCATGCCGTGGCGTACGGCCGGGTCGCCCGCATGCAGGGGTGGCAGTCCTTCGCCGGCGTTGAAGCCGTCGACCGGGTCCATCAGGTAGAAGACGGCATCACCCAGCACGCCGGTGTCCTCGCAGGCGGCGATCAGGTGCGGGTGCGGGACATCGGAACCGGCCAGCGCGGCAAGCACTTTCGTCTCCCGCAGGATCACGCTGTTGCTGCGCGGACGCAGGTGGCGCGGCCCGCGCCGCAGCACGTAAGGGCGCCCGGCCCGGGTGAACCGCAGCATGACGTTCTGCGTGCCGCCGGTGACGGGGGAGACGTCCTCCAACGGGCCCTCGCCGAGTCCCTGTTCGGACATCCACGCCGCTACGGCGTCCAGGCTCACGCCATCCACGCGCGGCCCTTACCGATCGGGTCGAACACTTCCGTCATGCCAGCGCTCCTCTGCGACCCTGTGGGGCAACTGGGAAAAAGCCTAGGTGACCGTTTGCAAGCGGCTTCGGGCGGCGCGGGCTGGAACAATAGTGTGCGCAACTAACTGACTCCCCCTTGGAAGGGAACTGGCGATGCCGCGTACCGACAACGATTCCTGGGACATCACCCAAAGCGTGGGAGCCACCGCGCTGGGCGTCGCCGCGGCGCGGGCCGCCGAGACCGAGAGCGCAGACCCGCTCATCGACGACCCGTTCGCGCGCGTGTTCGTGGACGCCGCGGGCGAGGGAATGTGGAGCATCTACGCCGATCCCAAGCTATTGGCAAAGGCCGTTGAACTCGAGCCGGAGGTGCGCTCGCGCATCCAGCTGATGATCGACTTCATGGCCACGCGGACAGCGTTTTTCGACGAGTTCTTCCTGGGCGCGGCCAACTCCGGTGTGCGGCAGGTGGTGATTTTGGCCGCCGGCCTGGATGCCCGCACCTGGCGGTTGCCCTGGCCCGACGGCACCGTCGTCTACGAGCTGGACCAGCCCAAGGTCCTGGAATTCAAGTCCAACACCCTGCGCGAGCACGGGGCCGAGCCGAAGGCGCGGCTGGTGAACGTGGCGATCGATCTGCGGCAGGACTGGCCGAAGGCGCTGCAGGAAGCGGGCTTTGACCCGTCGAGGCCGGCCGCGTGGTCGGCCGAGGGCCTCGTGCGCTACCTGCCGGCGCAGGCCCAGGACCTGTTGTTCGAGCGCATTCATGCGTTGAGTGCGGCCGGAAGCTGGCTGGCCTCCAACGTCCCGGCTGCCGGTTTCACCGAACCCGAGGTCGTCCGGCGTCAGCGCGAGGACATGCAGCGGATGCGGGCCGCGGCCGCCAAACTGGTGGACTCCGAGATCACCGACTTCGACGACCTCTGGTACGCCGAAGAGCGCACCCCGGTCGATGGGTGGCTGCGCGAGCACGGCTGGGAGGTCAGCACCGCGACGTTCGCCGAGTTGATGGCCCGCTATAACCGGAGCATTCCGCACGACGCAGAGGCCACGATGCCGCCCACGCTCTACGTTTCCGCGCAGCGGCGCTGATCGTCAGGGCGCTCGACCGCTGAATCGCTCACGCCCGCAAGGCCGCTACGCTCGCCGGTGTGGTTGACCGACCCGCACGAGTGGGCGACGTGCACGAGATCGCCGGATCGATGCCGCACGTCCAGCGCCTGGAGGGGCCGAAGGGCAACGCCATCTATCAGGTCGGCGGCAAGTCATTCGTGTTCTTCCGGACGCCGCAGCCCGACGCCACCGATCCGGACACCGG
The DNA here is from genome assembly GCF_001666785.1 of Mycobacterium sp. E3305. Lineage (NCBI taxonomy): Bacteria > Bacillati > Actinomycetota > Actinomycetes > Mycobacteriales > Mycobacteriaceae > Mycobacterium > Mycobacterium sp. E3305. The sequence goes on from NZ_LZJA01000289.1 coordinate 24,594, forward strand.
TGAGCGCTATGCCGACGTGATCATGCTCTGGGTGGAGTCGGAGAGCGACAAGCTGGCGCTGACCCAGGATCCCGATTCCCCGTTCTTCACCACCGACCATTTCGACGGGCATCCGTCGGTGCTGGTGCGGGCTGCCCGATTGCCGGAAATTGGCAAGACGGAACTGGCCGAGCTGATCCAGGATGCGTGGCTTTCCCGCGCGTCGAAGAGGCGGGCCTCGGCATGGCTCGCCGGGCGTTAGTGCGGCGGGCTCCGCTGGCGCACCGCCGAATTCGCCCACGCGGAATGTTTAGACACAAGTCGAATGGGTAACTATCGTCCACGAGAAATTTTTCTCGACCACATTGGAGGTCACCATGCGTGGCAGCGGAATCATCGGCACGATTGCCCTGGTATGGCTGCTCATCGGGGTTTTTGCGGCATGGCAACGCGATTACTTCAAGGGTGACTCAACCAGTTGTGTCACGGCGGGAAACATCGCGTTGACCGTCATCGCGGGGCCTTTGAATTACGGGGGCGTCAACCCGAAAGTCAAGGACTGCCATGTTCCGCAGCCCAGTTCAATGCCTGCTGTCCTAGTGCCCCTTACCTAAAGGAGTCGTCATGATTGTCCTCGGCGTAATCCTGCTTATTCTCGGCTTTGTTTTCAGCATCCCATTGCTGTGGGAGATCGGCGTCGTCGTGCTCGTCATCGGCGCAGTGTTGTGGATCATGGGCTCGATTGGCCGCCCGGTCGCCGGCCGGCGCTACTGGTATTAGCCACTTCGCCGGGAAACGGGATCGCGCGACTGCCGAGCAGTCGCGCGATCCCGTTCACAGGGCACACAAAGCTAGGCCATAGCGGCGGCTCAGCGCGGTGCGCATACTGGAACCTGTGACTCAGCCGCGAGCCTCCGTCGAGCGGGTCGTTATGTGTCGTGCCGATGGCAATCCGATCAATGTGTTGGTCGTGGACGACGAGTCGGTGCTGGCCGAGATGGTCTCGATGGCGTTGCGCTACGAGGGCTGGAACATCGCGACGGCCGGCGACGGGGCATCGGCTATCGCCGCCGCCCGTGCCCAGCGCCCGGACGTGGTCGTGCTCGATGTGATGCTTCCCGACATGAGCGGGCTCGACGTCCTACACAAGCTGCGCGAGGAAAACCCCCAGCTGCCGGTGTTGCTGTTGACGGCCAAGGACGCCGTGGAGGACCGGATCGCGGGGTTGACCGCCGGCGGCGACGACTATGTCACCAAACCGTTCAGCATCGAAGAAGTGGTGCTGCGCCTGCGGGCGCTGCTGCGGCGCACCGGGGTGACGACGCTGGACAGCGGCGCGCAACTGGTGGTCGGCGATCTGGTCCTCGACGAGGACAGCCACGAGGTCACCCGCGGCGGCGAGCCGATCTCGTTGACCTCCACCGAGTTCGAGTTGCTGCGGTTCATGATGCGCAACTCCAAGCGGGTGCTCAGCAAGGCCCAGATCCTCGACCGGGTGTGGAGTTATGACTTCGGCGGCCGGTCCAACATCGTCGAGCTGTACATCTCGTATCTGCGCAAGAAGATCGACAGCGGTCGCGAGCCCATGATCCACACGCTGCGTGGCGCGGGTTATGTCCTCAAGCCCGCGCGCTAGGAGCGATCGCGAGCGCGGCGAAGCCGGGCGAAGCGGGTCGCGACCGTTGGCTGGGAGCGATCGCGAGCGCGGCGAAGCCGGGCGAAGCGGGTCGCGACCGTTGTTCAGCAGCGGGTCGCGACCGTTGGCCAGTTCACGGCGGGCCTGGTCCCTGCGGCTGCGGCTGCTGGTCGGGCAGATCGTCGTGTTGGCCATCGTGTGCGTCGGCATCACTGCGGTGACCGAGCTGGCGCTCAATCACCACCTGGTGAAGCAGCTCGACGGACAACTCGCCGGCACGTCTTTCCGCTCGGCGCTGATGTACCCCGAGCCGAACCGCCCGCGGCACGAACACTCTTACTACCCGCGGCCGGGTCCTGGCCCGCGGTTTCTGGACGCCCCCGGTCAGCCGGCGGGCATGGTGGCCGCGGTGGTCAACCACGGCAAAACCGTCGACGCCGGCTACCTCACCAGCAGCGGCACCCGGGCCGCGCTGAGCCCGGCCGCCCAGTCTCAGCTGGAGCAGATCGCGGGCAGCCGCGCTCCGGTCACCCTGAACCTGGACGGGCTCGGCCGGTATCGGGTGGTCGCCGCCCCGAGCCGCAACGGGGGTGACACCATCGTGACCGGCCTCTCGATGGCCAACGTCGACGCCACTTTGATCCGGATGCTGATCATTTTCGCGATCGTCACCGCGGTCGCGCTGGCCGCCGCGACGATCGCCGGGGCCATCATCATCCGGCGGGCGCTGGCGCCGTTGCGCCGGGTCGCGCAGACCGCTAGCCGGGTGGCCGACCTGCCGCTGGATCGCGGTGAGGTCGAGCTGCCGCTCCGCGTGCGTGAATCCGACGCGAACCCGTACACCGAGGTGGGCCAGCTGGGGTCAGCCCTCAACCGGATGCTCGATCACATTGCGGCCGCCTTGTCGGCCCGGCAGGCCAGCGAGACCCGTGTCCGCCAGTTCGTCGCCGACGCCAGCCACGAACTGCGCACGCCGCTCGCCGCGATCCGCGGCTACACCGAACTCACCCAGCGGATGGGCGACGACCGGGAGGCGGTGGCGCACGCGATGAGCCGGGTGGCCTCCGAGACGGAACGGATGACGCGACTGGTCGAGGACCTGCTGCTGCTGGCCCGGCTGGACTCCGGCAGGCCGCTGGAACGCGAACCGGTCGATCTGTCGCGGGTGGCGGTCGACGCCGTCAACGACGCGCATGTCGCCGGACCGGACCATCAGTGGGAACTCGACCTGCCCGAGGAACCCGTGATCATCACCGGCGATGCGGCCCGCCTGCACCAGGTGCTGGCGAACCTGCTCGCCAACGCCCGCCTGCACACCGGCGCGGGCACCGTCGTGACAACGCGGTTGAGCACCGAGCCGGCGCACACCGTGCTGCGGGTCATCGACAACGGCCCCGGGATCCCGGCGGCGCTTCAATCCGAAGTGTTCGAGCGCTTCGCCCGCGGCGACACCTCGCGGTCCCGCAAGGGCGGAAGCACCGGGCTGGGCCTGGCGATCGTGTCCGCGGTGGTCAAGGCGCACAACGGGACTATCACCGTGGACAGCTCACCCGGCCATACCGAGTTCACGGTGCGGTTGCCACTCAACGGGTGGCAACCGCCCGCATCCTCGATTAGCTAGAGCAGTTGACGTCGATTTCGAACGGCTTGTTCACCGGCTGCATCGGGTTGGCCATGTCGACGCCGGTGGCCGTGCCGGTGATCTTGTAGCTGTTGCCGTTCTTCTCGGCCGAGGCGTTACCCTGGCCGGTCCCGGAGGTGTAGCCGAGCGTCACACCGTTGACGTTGCCCAGTCCAACCGACTTCACCTGGGGCGGGTTGGCGTCAGTGAGCACGGCGGCGATTCCGGTCGCGGCACCACCGATGGCGATGTTGACGTTGCCGCCGGCGGTCGTGCACACCACCGAGCCGCTCACGTTCTGGTCCTTGCCGTCGATGAGGACCTTGGTTCCGCTGGCAGCGCCCGCCGAGGTGTTCACCGCGGAGCTGGTGCCAGAACCGCCTGAACTCGACTTATTGCTGGAACAGCCGGAAATGCCGGCGGCCAGAATTGCTGCTCCGGCCACCGCGACCATCAGTCCACGCTTCACGTGTTCTCCTTTGCCCGAAAGTTGCGACCCTCGGCATTGAGGGCCGTGTGGGCAGTATGAGGGTTAACTGGACCGAAGATCTAGAGTTCCGGGTAATTGTTTCTGTGTTCGTTAGTCACTTGACAAGAACCTCTAGTACGGAATGGCGCGCCAATGGCAATGTATTGGCGTGCAGCGCAAACCCCCCACCGCAGTCATCGAGGCGGCGCATCGCGCACACGCCCTGCCATTCGATGACGACACCGACTTTCACAACGCCGACCGCGGATTCATCGCCGCCCTGTCCCCGTGCGTCATCAAGGCGGCCGACGGCCGCGTGGTGTGGGACAACGACGCCTACTCGTTCCTCGGCGGCGCGGCGCCGACATCGGTGCATCCCAGTCTCTGGCGGCAGTCGACGCTGGCCGCCAAACAGGGACTCTACGAAGTGGTTCCGGGGATCTATCAGGTCCGTGGCCTCGACATCTCGAATGTCACGTTGGTCGAGACCGACACCGGGATCATCGTCATCGACCCGCTGGTGTCCACCGAGGTCGCCGCGGCCGCGCTGGCGCTGTATCGCACCCACCGCGGGGGCGACCGGCCCGTCGTCGCGGTGATCTACACCCACAGCCATGTCGACCACTTCGGCGGCGTGCTGGGCGTCACCTCGCAGGCGGACGTGGACGACGGCGCCGTGGCCGTGTTGGCGCCGGACGGTTTTGTCGAGCATGCGGTGCAGGAGAACGTGTACGCCGGCCCGGCCATGACGCGGCGGGCGACGTACATGTACGGCAGCATGCTGCCCCGCGGTCCGCGCGACCAGGTGGGCTGCGGGCTGGGTCAGGCCCCGTCGACCGGCGAAGTGGCGATCATCGTGCCGACCATCGACATTCGCGAGACCGGTGAGACGCACACCATCGACGGGGTGGAGATCGAGTTTCAGATGGCGCCCGGCACCGAGGCGCCGGCCGAAATGCATTTCTACTTCCCGCGGTTCCGCGCGCTGTGCATGGCGGAGAACGCCACCCACAACCTGCACAACCTGTTGACCCTGCGGGGAGCACTGGTGCGCGATCCGCACGCCTGGTCCGGCTATCTCACCGAGGCGATCGACACCTTCGCCGACCGCGCCGACGTGGTGTTCGCCTCCCATCACTGGCCGACCTGGGGCAGGGACAGCATCGTCGAGTTCCTGTCGCTGCAGCGCGACATGTACGCCTATCTGCACGACCAGACGCTGCGGCTGCTCAACCAGGGCTACACCGGGATCGAGATCGCCGAGATGTTCCGGATGCCGCCGGCGCTCGAGCGTGCGTGGCACACCCACGGCTATTACGGGTCGGTCAGCCACAACGTGAAGGCCGTCTATCAGCGCTACATGGGCTGGTTCGACGGCAACCCGGCGCGGTTGTGGCCGCATCCCCCGGAGGCGCTCGCGCCGCGCTACGTCGAGGCGATCGGTGGGATCGACCGGGTTGTCGGCCTGGCCCAGTCAGCCTTTGACTCCGGCGACTTCCGTTGGGCGGCAACGCTACTGGATCATGCGATCTTCACCGACAGCGCACACGAGGGCGCCCGCACGCTTTACGCCGACACCCTCGAGCAGCTGGCCTATGGGGCCGAGAACGCGACGTGGCGCAACTTCTTCCTCAGTGGCGCAACGGAATTGCGGGGCGGTAACTTCGGCACCGCGGCGCAGGTCGCCTCGCCCACCATGCTCTCCCAGTTGACGCCCGAGCAGATCTTCGACAGCCTCGCGATCCGGGTCGACGGCCCGCGCAGCTGGGATCTCGACCTCGCCATCGATCTCGCCTTCGCCGATCTTGCCACCAACTACCGGCTCACCCTGCGCAACGGCGTGCTGGTCTACCGCAAAGTGGCGGCCGATCCGGCGACGGCATCGGTCACGGTTCAACTGGACAGCAAGTTTCGGCTGCTGTCCGCGGCGATGGGTGATTTCTCCTCGCCCGGGTTGCAGATATCCGGCAACCAGGCAGCGCTCCAGGCCCTGCTCGGTGTGCTCGATCAGCCCGACCCGAGCTTCGACATCGTCACGCCGTGACAAGTCAGATGTCGATGACGACCTTGCCCAACACCTTCCGGTCGGCCACATGCCGCAACGCCGCCGCCGTTTCGGCCAGCGGGAACCGTGCTCCGATGTACGGCCGGATCGTGCCGGCGGCGAACATCTCCGATAGTTCGCGCAAGTCCCGGGCGGACTCCTCGGGGTGGTCGGTCGCGAAGGTGCGGATCTCCATGCCGCGGACGCAGATGTCCTTGAGCAGAACGAGGTTCAGCGGGATCGCCGGGATCGTCCCCGCGGCGTAGCCCAGGGTGACGAAGGTGCCGCCACGCGCCAGCCCGCGCAGCGCCGGCTCCGCGTACGGCCCGCCGACGGGGTCGAGCACCGCCCGGGCGCTGTCGCCGGTCAACTCGCGGATGCGCGACTTGAGGTCCTCCCGGTCGTAGTCGACGGTCGCCTCGGCGCCGCGACGCCGGCACAGCTCGAGTTTCTCGGGGCTCGATGCGGCGGCCAGCACCCGTGCCTTCATGGCGACGGCCAGGTCCACCGCGGCCAGCCCGACGCCGCCCGCGGCGCCCAGCACGACGACCCAATCCCCTTCTGTCACCGCGGCGGTCGAGCGCAGCGCGTGATAGGCGGTGCGGTAGGTCACCCCGAAGGCGGCGGCCGACCCGAAGTCGACGTCCTCGGGGATCAGCGCGGCCTGGTTCGCGTCCAGCAGCGCCTGTTCGGCGAACGCCCCAAAAGTGGTGCCGGAAACCCGCTGTCCAGGCTCGAAACGGGCGCCCGCACCGGCGGCGATCACCTCGCCGGCGACCTCATTGCCCGGGATGAACGGCGGCGGAATCTTGACCTGATACTTGCCGGCGATGAACAGCACGTCGGGGAAGTTGACCGCCGCGGCGTGCACCCGCACCAGCAGCTGCCCGGGGCCTGGCACCGGCTCGTCCACGTCCTCGAGTACCAGATCTTCCGGAGTGCCGTAGGAACGACAGACAACGGCGCGCATCAAACCCCCAGACCGCGTAGGCAGAACTCCACCAGGTGTGCAATGTCGGGCGGACCCGGCCGGTCGCCTGACCCTAGGTAGCGGCGCATCGTCGCGACGGTGCAGCTGAACACGGCCTCGACATCGCGCTCGACATCCTTGCTGCCCAGCGCCGCAACGGGTTCGACGAGGAGATCCCGCAGCGGCCGCATCATCTCCTGATCCGCCGCGCGCCAGTTCGCACCGGCCGACATCTGGCCGGCGGCCGCCCGGCTCATGCTGATCAGCTGCGGGTCGGCCACCTGCGCGAGCGTGCCCTCGATCCAGCGGGCGACCTGGTCGCGGGGCTCGCGCTCCTTGGCCATCTGGTGCTCGAGGTAGGACACGACGATGGCGACCCCGCGCTCCATGACGGCCAGGATCAGGTCGTCCTTGCCGGCGAAATAGCGGTAGAACGCCTTGTTCGACGAGCCGGCCTCGGCGACGATGTCACTCACCCGCGGCGGTTCGGGCGCAACCCGTTCCATGACGCGGACGGCGGCGGCCAGGATCCGCTCCACCTCTTCGGTCGCCTCCCGCTGCCGCTCGTCGAGCGCCCGCTCGACGGCCGCCGTCACCCTGCTGCTCACGGCTTATCGGGCAGCGCCGGAACCCGATCGATCCGGTCGCCGTACTTGGTGCGCGCGGCCTCCCGGCGGATGTCGAGCAGTTCGCTCGGCCACTCAGCGTCCTCGGCCTCGTATCCCTTGAGTAGCAGCCGGGCCAGGTTGACCTTGTGGGCTTCGGTCGGTCCGTCTGCCAGGCCCAGTGCCACCCCGCCGAGCAGCACGTTGACCAGTGGCAGCTGATCGGTGGTGCCGAGTGCACCGTGCACCTGGATCGCGCGCAGCCCAATCGATTTCAGCACTTGCGACGCCAGGATCTTGCAGGCGCCGATTTCGGCGCGGGCCGCGTGCTCCCCGGCGGTGTCGATAAGCCATGCCGCGTGCAGCACCGCCAGCCGGAAGGGCATCAGCTCGGTGTAGGAGTCGGCGATGAACGCCTGCACCAATTGCTTGTCCGCCAGCGAACTGCCCTGGGTGAAGCGGCTTTTCGCGCGCCGGGCCATCATCTCCACCGCCCGTTGGGCGACACCGATCGAGCGCATCGCGTGATGCAGCCGCCCGCCGGCCAGCCGGGTCTGCAGGATCATGAAGCCCTGACCGGGTTCGCCCAGCATCGCGTCCGCCGGCACCCGCACCCCGTCGTAGTGGACCAGCGAGTGCCCGGGCTCGTGCGGTAGCGCGCCGACCAGGTGATGGGTGGCCTCGATGGTGAGGCCTTCGGTGTCGGCGGGTACCAGGAACGTCGAGGCGCCGCGGTGCACGGGCACGTCCGGGTCGGTGATCGCGACGACGATGAAGAAGGAGGCGACGGAGGCGTTGGAAGAGAAGTACTTTCGACCGGTGATCACCCAGTCGTCGCCGTCGCGGAAGGCGCGGGTCCGGAAGACGCGCGGATCCGCGCCGCCCTGCGGCTCGGTCATCGAGAAACACGAGAAGATCTCCCCGGACAGCAGCCCGGCGAGGTAGCGGTCCTTTTGGCCCTGGGTTCCGAAGCGGGCGATGATCTCGGCGTTGCCGGTATCGGGCGCCTGCGTGCCGAACACGATCGGCGCCCACGGGCTGCGGCCCAGAATCTCGTTGATCAAGGTCAGCTTGACCGCGCCGAATCCCTGCCCGCCCAGTTCGGGGCCCAGATGCGGCGCCCACAGGCCTTGGTCGCGAACCTGCTGCTTGAGCGGATCGACGATGCGGCGGCGCTCGTCGTCGAGCGGCAGGAACTCGCAGCCGGGGAAGAGCACCTCGAGGGGTTCCACCTCGTGGCGGACGAACTCTCGGACCCAGTCGATTTTCTCCTGAAACTCCGGTTCGGTGGAGAAGTCCCAAGACATTCGAATCTCCTACTCTCTCATCGGCGGCGACCCGCCGGGACCGGCGGCGCCGCGCTCGCGATCGCCGCGCTCATCGGCGGCGACCCGCCGCGCCCGGCGGCGCCGCGCTCGCGATCGCCGCGCGTTAGGGAATTCCACCGTCGGCGCGCAGGATCGAGCCGGTGGTGAAGCTGGACGCGTCGGACGCCAGAAACAAAGCGGCACCGACGATTTCGGCCGGATCTCCGGCGCGCTGCAGCGCGAGGTGCCCGAACGGCTTGCCGGGCGCCGCGTCGAGGTTCCACGCCTTGCTCACGTCGGTCAGGAACGGGCCGGCCATCAGGGTGTTGACCCGCACCGACGGCCCGAACGCCTTCGCCAGCGCCTCGGTCATGGCGTTGAGCCCGGCCTTGGCTGCGGCGTAGGGGACGATGTCGGGCGTCGGTCGCAACGAGCCGGCCGTGCTCACGTTGATGATCGACCCGCGGCCGGCCGCCACCATCCGCTCGCCCACCAAGGCCGACAACCGGAACGGGCCCTTGAGGTTCAGGTTGACCACCGCGTCGAACAGTTTCTCGGTGACGTCGGTCAGCTTGTCGTACAGCGGTGACATGCCGGCGTTGTTGATCAGCGTGTCGACCTTGCCGAACCGGTCGTAGGTTGCCTCGACCAATCCGTCGAGCTGATCCCAGCGACCGACGTGGACCTGATACGGCAGGGCCGAGCGCCCGGTTTCGGCCTCGATTTCCTTGGCCGTGGCCATGCAGTTGTCCATGTTGCGGCTCGCGACCACGACGTCGGCGCCGCAGCGGGCCGCCGCGAAGGCCATCTCGCGCCCCAGCCCGCGACTACCGCCGGTGACCAGCACGACCCGATCGGTGAGATCGAAAAGCCGTTCGGCGTAACCCATTTCAGCTGCCCCCGGACGGCAGTGACCGCGCGAGGTCGGCGGCTGTGGCGATCAGTTGCGGGATCATCGCCCCGAAGGCGTCCTGGATCTTGGGATCGACCTTCCCGGTGCGCACCCCCGCAGCGTAAGTCTTTTCCAGCACGATGCCGAGTTTCCAGTTGGCCAGTACCAGGTAATAGTCGATGTTGTCGGTGGACAGGCCGCTGATCGCCTCGTAGTGCCCCAACAACTCGCTGCGCGTGGGCATGCCGGCCATGTCCAAATAGAACCCGTCGGCCCGGGGCTCTTCGCCGTCGTAGCCCAGCAGGCACCACGCCAGATCGAGCAGCGGGTCGCCGACGGTGGTCATCTCCCAGTCCACGATCGCGGCCAGTCGCGCCGGCTCCCCGTGCGCGAACATCACGTTGGCGAACTGGTAGTCGCCGTGCATGATTCCCGGCCGGTAGTGCGAGGGCCGGTTGTTGCGCAGCCAGTCGGCGGCCTCGTCGAGCCCGGGAAGGTCGCGCACCTTGTACGCGTCGAGGAAGGTCAGCCAGCGATCGACCTGCCGCTCGTGGAACCCGTCCGGCCGACCGAAGCCGTCGAGGCCCTGGGCCCGCCAGTCCACCCGGCCCAGCTTGGCGGCGCCCTCGACCAACTGGAAGGCCAGGCCGCGCCGGGCCGTCAAGTCGGTGTCGAACGGCGGCTGCCAGCCGCCGTCCATCGGACTCCACCCATCGATGGCCTGCATGACGTAGAACGGCATGCCCAGCACGGTGCCGGTCTCGTCGGCGGCGATCAGCGCCGCGTGCGGGACGTCGGTGCCGGACAGCGCTCGCACCAAGCGGATCTCGCGGAGCAAGCCGTCGATGCGGGCGGCGTCGGCGCGGGTGCCTGGCATCCGCAACACCATCCGCTGGCCACCGCGGACGAGTAGGCACAGCGTGTTCTGGGAACCGCCCTTCAGTTGCTCTACGCGCGGTTCTTCACCGTTCCCCGGTGCGCCGTTCGCATCGAGCCAGCGGGCAAGCACGGCCGCATCCAGCCCGGACTGATCTACCGTCGTCATCCGCACACTCCACTCTCCGTGCGGAGAATAGCATTCTCTGGCGCCCGCGCCTCGCTTTCGGCTCAGTGGGGCTTGCGTGCGCTGACCAGGAATCCGGGGGCCAGGAAGTGGCCCTCGCCGTCGCGATCGAGGTGTGCCAGCGGGCCGTCGGAGGACTCGGGCGCGTTGCCGTACACGTGCGCCGGCCGCAGATCGTCGATCCGCCAGAGCGTCGAGACGGCCTCGCGCAACTCCTCCTCGTCGAAGCCCCGCGGCCCGCCGCCCTGGTTGGCGTCGCCCAGGGCCCCGGCGGCGAAGGCCAGGATGTAGAGCGCCGCTCCCGCGGCGGCCGACCGGAGGATCGACTGCAGGTAGTCCTGGCGCTTCTCCGGCGGCAGCGCGTGAAACAGCCCGCTGTCCAGGATGGTGTTGAAGCGGCCGTCGTAGCCGCGGAAATTCGTGACATCGGCCTGCGCGAAGGTCGCCGTGGCCAGGCCGCGTTCCGCCGCCGCCACCGAAGCGGCCTCGATCGCGGTCGCGCTGCTGTCCAGGCCGACGACGGTGAAGCCGCGCTCGGCCAGCGCCAGCGACAGGGCGGCGTGGCCGCACCCGGCGTCCAGCACGTCGCTGCGGATCCTGCCTTCGTCGATCAGCCTCGCCAGCTCGGGCTGCGGCCGGCCGATGCTCCACGGCGGTGGCGTGTCCTGCCGGTACGCGGTGTCCCAATCCATGCTCGGCTCGGTCATTTTTCCTCCTCGAGATCGGCCTTCAATGAGCCCTATTTTGCGGGGGCGAGTCCGCATGCTTTGAATGAACACGTCGCGCGCAACCACAGACAGGAAGACACCCATGCAATTGCTTCTGGTCCGGCACGCGCTGCCGCTGCGCAGCGAACACGGCGAGGGCTCAGACCCGGACCTGTCGGACGAGGGATTGGCTCAGATCGAGCGACTACCCAAGGCGCTGGACAGGTTTCCCATTTCCCGGGTGGTGAGCAGCCCGCAGCGGCGCGCCATCCAGACCGCCGAGCCGGTCGCGGCGGCGCGCGAGCTGACCGTCGAAATCGACGACCGATTCGCCGAATACGACCGCGACCTTCCGCTCTACATCCCCGTCGAGCAGATCCGCGAGGAGATGCCCGAAGAGTGGGCGCGGCTGGCGCAGGGGCACCTGCCCAGCGCGGTCGACGAGGACGCGTTTCTCGCCCGGGTGCGCGCGGCCGTCGACGACCTCGTCGCCTCCGTCGCCCCCGAGGACACCGTTGCGGTGTTCAGCCACGGCGGAGTGATCAACGTGCTGTTGCACCAGATCCTGGGCACGTCCCGGCTGTTGTCGTTCCCCGTCGACTACGCCTCGGTCACCCGGCTACTGTTCTCGCGATCAGGTGAGGCGACGGTCGCTGGGGTCAACGGTGTCGAGCACGTGTGGGACCTGCTGCCACGAAATCAGAGGTGGTAAACAAGTCCGGTGACTTCAGCTGACCAACTCGAAGGCCTCGACCTGGCCTCGCTGGACTCCTACCTGCGTTCGCTGGGCATCGGGCGTGACGGCGAGTTGCGCGCGGACTTCATCTCCGGCGGCCGCTCCAATCTGACGTTCCGCGTCTACGACGACGCGACCAGCTGGCTGGTGCGGCGCCCGCCGCTGCACGGCCTGACCCCGTCGGCGCATGACATGGCCCGCGAGTACCGGGTGGTCGCCGCGCTGCGTGACACCCCGGTTCCGGTGGCGCGCGCGATCGCGCTGTGCCAGGACGAGTCGGTGCTGGGGGCGCCGTTCCAGATCGTCGAATTCGTTGCCGGCCAGGTGGTGCGCCGCCGCGCCCAGCTCGAAGCGTTCAGCCACACCGTCATCGAGGGCTGTGTCGACTCGCTGATCCGGGTCCTCGTCGACCTCCACTCCGTCGACCCCGCGGCCGTGGGCCTGGCCGACTTCGGCAAGCCCAACGGTTATCTCGAGCGGCAGGTGCGGCGGTGGGGTTCGCAATGGGCGCTGGTGCGGCTGCCCGACGACCGCCGCGACGCCGACGTCGAGCGCCTGCACTCCGGTCTGCAGGACGCCATCCCGCAGCAGAGCCGGACCTCGATCGTGCACGGCGACTACCGGATCGACAACACGATCCTGGACGCCGACGACCCGACGAAGGTTCGCGCCGTCGTCGACTGGGAGCTGTCCACCCTCGGGGACCCGCTCTCCGACGCGGCGTTGATGTGCGTGTACCGAGACCCCGCGCTGGACCTGATCGTCAACGCGCAGGCCGCCTGGACGTCACCGCTGTTGCCGACGGCCGACGAGCTGGCCGATCGCTATTCGCTGGTCGCCGGTCTGCCGCTGGCGCATTGGGAGTTTTACATGGCGCTGGCTTACTTCAAGCTCGCCATCATCGCCGCCGGGATCGACTTCCGCAGGCGGATGTCGGATCAGGCTCGCGGGATGGACTCCGACCACATGCCGGAGGTCGTCGCGCCCCTGATTTCGCGCGGGCTGGCCGAGCTGGCCAAGCTGCCGGGCTGAGTGTGCGACCACGGCTTCGAGTGTGAGGTGACGGCGCGAAATCGCCCGTTTTCCCGCCCGGGGCGCGCGGCGGAAGCCCAGGACGCATAAGCGATGGCGCGCTGCCGCCTACCGCGACGCGGCGGCGTGGTGCTTCTTGGCGGCGCGGCGCAGCTGCAGGATGCGCGCGGTGCCGACGGCCACCGTGATCAGCCCGCCGACCACGGCGGCGAGCAAAATGGCCACCCCCAGTGGCAGGCTCCAATGCCAGCCCAAGAACTGGAACGGCGTGGAGGTCGTGTTCTGGGTGATGAAAATCAGCAACAAGATCAGGATCAGGAACCCGGCGATCAGGGACGACCACAGCGCACCGGCGCGGGTGAACCCGATGGCAGGCTCCTTGGGCGCCGCGCCGGACTTGGGCGCCGCGGCGGGCTTGGCGGGTGGTTGGGTGGGCGAGGCAGGGTTGGGGCTGCTCATAGGGTCATCTTTGTCCGATCCGGCGCAGAATGAAACCACGCAGCGCAGCCGGCCCGCTTCGTCCCGGCGCGGGGCGGGTTCTGACGTTACTGTCGGCGGTATGAGGATGCCGTCGCGCGCGCTCCGCGCGATCGTGCAAGCGGCGGTGTGGGTCACGGCGATCGGCGTTCTCGCGGCGTGCAGCAGCCCCGACCCGCTCGGCGCGGAGGTCCGCAGCCCGAAATCGATCGTGGTGGGATCCGCCGATTTCCCGGAGTCGCAGATCATCGCCGAGATATACGCACAAGCGTTGCAGGCCAACGGCTTCGAGGTCGGCCGGCGGATGGGGATCGGCAGCCGGGAGACCTACATACCCGCGCTCAAAGACCATTCCATCGACCTGGTGCCCGAGTACATCGGCAACCTGCTGCTCTACTTCGAGCCCGAGTCGACGGCGACCATGCTCGACGCCGTCGAGCTGGAGCTCGACCGCAAACTTCCCGGCGACCTCGCCGTCCTCACCCCGTCGCCTGCCGCCGACACCGACACCGTGACCGTGACCGACTCGACCGCTAATTCGTGGAAGCTGAAGACAATCGCCGACCTGGCGGCACATTCGCCGGACGTGAGATTCGGGGCGCCCTCCGCGTTCGCCAACCGCCCGGCCGGCCTGCCGGGGCTGCGGCAGAAATACGGGCTCGACATCGGGCCCGGTAACTTCGTCGCCATCAACGACGGCGGCGGCGCGGTGACGGTGCGCGCCCTGCTGGAAGGAAGGGTCAACGCCGCCAACATCTTCACCACGTCACCGGCCATCCCGCAGAACCGTCTGGTGGTGCTGGAGGATCCAGAGCACAACTTCATCGCCGGCAACATTGTGCCGCTGGTCAATTCGCAGAAGAAGTCGGACCGGCTCAAGCAGGTGCTGGACGCCGTGTCGGCGAAGCTGACCACCGCCGGGGTGGCGGGGCTCAATGCCGCGGTGGCGGGAAACTCTGGTATCGACCCCGACCAGGCCGCGCGGAACTGGTTGCGGGACAACGGATTCGACCATCCGGTGGGCCAATGATCGTTTTCGACAACGTCAGCAAGGCATTCGCCGACGGGACTACCGCGGTGGACCAGCTCAGTCTGGTGATCCCCACCGGGAAGTTGACCGTCTTCGTCGGTTCGTCGGGCAGCGGCAAGACCACCGCGCTGCGCATGGTCAACCGCATGATCGAGCCGACGTCCGGCACCATCACCGTGGACGGGGTGGACGTGTCCACGCTCGACCCGGTGAGGCTGCGCCTCGGGATCGGCTACGTGATGCAGCACGCCGGACTGATGCCGCACCTGCGGGTGATCGACAACGTCGCAACGGTTCCGGTGCTGAAGGGACAGTCGCGGCGGGCGGCCCGTGCCGCCGCCTACGGGGTGCTCGAACGCGTCGGACTGGACACCAAGCTGGCCACCCGCTACCCCGCGCAGCTGTCCGGCGGTGAGCAACAACGCGTCGGCGTG
Source organism: Mycobacterium sp. E3305 (assembly GCF_001666785.1). Classification (NCBI taxonomy): domain Bacteria; kingdom Bacillati; phylum Actinomycetota; class Actinomycetes; order Mycobacteriales; family Mycobacteriaceae; genus Mycobacterium; species Mycobacterium sp. E3305. The sequence continues at coordinate 39,596 of NZ_LZJA01000289.1, forward strand.
GCGCGTGCACTGGCCGCCGACCCGCCGATTTTGTTGATGGACGAGCCGTTCTCGGCGGTCGACCCGGTGGTACGCCTTGACCTGCAAAACGAAATCCTGCGTCTGCAAAGCGAATTGCGCAAGACGATTGTGTTCGTCACGCACGACATCGACGAAGCGCTCAAGCTGGCCGACCGGGTGGCCGTCTTCCGGGCCGGCACGCTGCAGCAGTACGACGAACCCGCGCGCTTGCTGTCGCGGCCTGCCAACGACTTCGTCGCGAGGTTCATCGGCCTCGGCCGCGGCTATCGCTGGTTGCAACTCATCGACGCGGCCGGCCTGCCGCTGCACGGCGTGCGGTGCATCCCCGCGGCCAATCTTCCCGAGACCGTCGCCGACGAGTGGGCGGTGGTGGTGGACGGCGCGCACGCACCGATGGGGTGGATCGACGGCGACGGCCTGCGCCGGCATCGGGCCGGCGCGTCGCTTTCGGACAGCATGAGCGGCGTCGGCTCGCTGTTTCGTCCCGGGGGGAATCTCAGCCACGCGCTCGATGCGGCGCTGTCCTCACCGTCGGGCGTGGGCGTCGCCGTGGACGACGGCGGCAGGGTGATCGGCGGCGTGCTGGCCGGTGACGTGCTGGCCGCGGCGGAAGCCCGGCGGCGGGGGTGACGCATGCACTACCTGCTCACCCACCTCGACGATGCCTGGGCCTTGACGATCATTCACCTGCGGCTGTCGTTGGTGCCGGTGCTGATCGGATTGGTGATCGCCGTCCCCCTGGGCGCGGCGGTGCAGCGCGCGCCGGTTGCGCGCCGGCTGACGACGGCGACCGCGAGCGTCGTGTTCACCATCCCGTCACTGGCTCTGTTCGTGGTCTTGCCGATGATCATCGGGACCCGCATCCTCGACGAGGCCAACGTGCTGGTCGCACTGACCGCCTACACCGCGGCGCTGCTGGTGCGGGCGGTCCTCGAGGCGCTCGACGCGGTGCCGGCGCAGGTGCGCGACGCCGCCACCGCGGTCGGCTACCCGCCGCTGAGCCGCTTGCTGAAAGTTGAACTGCCGCTGTCCATTCCGGTCCTGGTGGCCGGGTTGCGGGTGGTGGTGGTCACCAACATCGCGATGGTCTCGGTGGGCTCGGTGATCGGCATCGGCGGCCTGGGCACGTGGTTCACCGAGGGCTATCAGACCAACAAGAGCGACCAGATCCTGGCCGGCATCATCGCGCTCTTCGCGCTGGCGGTCGTCATCGACGCCCTGATCATGGTGGCGGGCCGGCTGATCACGCCGTGGGAACGCGCCGGGCGGCCGCCGCGCCGGCGGTCGGTGGTCGCCCCGATCGTGGGGGGCGCGCGATGAACTTCGTGGCGCGGGCCGTCTCCTTTCTGCTGACCGCCGACAACTGGACGGGTCCGGTCGGGCTCGCGGCGCGCATCCTGGAGCATCTGGAGTACACCGCCGTCGCGGTCGGCGCCTCGGCCCTGATCGCCGTCCCCGTCGGGCTCGTCATCGGGCACACCGGTCGGATCCC
>NZ_LZJA01000290.1:0-8495 GCF_001666785.1 Mycobacterium sp. E3305
GCCTCTGATGCTTGGCGGGTGATGCGGTGCCATGCACCTCGGCCCCGGCCGCTTTCGCGAACTGAACGGCCGCGATGCCCACGCCGCCGGCCGCGGCATGCACCAGCACCCGTTCACCGGCGCGCAGCGACCCGTATCCGTGCAGCGCGGCCCATGCGGTCGCGTAGTTGACCGGGACGGCGGCGCCCTGTTCGAAGCCCATCGCGGCCGTTCAGTTCGCGAAAGCGGCCGGGGCCGAGGTGCATGGCACCGCATCACCCGCCAAGCATCAGAGGCTGGCCGAACTGGGGGTGGACCGAGCGATCGATTACCGCCGCGACGGCTGGTGGGAGGGCCTGCAACCGTACGACCTGGTGCTCGATGCGCTGGGTGGCACGTCGTTGCGGCGGTCCTATGCGCTATTGCGACCGGGCGGAAGGCTTGTGGGCTACGGGGTTTCGAATCTGCAGCACGGTGAGAAGCGCTCTCTGCGGGCGGCGGCCCCGCACGCGCTGGCGATGCTGCGCGGGTTCAACCTGATCGACCAACTCTCGGAGTCCAAGGCCGTGATCGGCCTCAACATGCTGAGGCTGTGGGACGACCGCGGCACGCTCGAGCCGTGGATCACCCCGCTGACGGAGGCGCTCGAGGACGGGACCATCGCTCCGATCGTCCACGCGGCGGTGCCCTTCGACGAAGCGCCGGAGGCGCACCGCATTCTCGCGGCGCGCGAGAACGTCGGCAAAGTGGTCCTGGTTCCGTGAGTTTTTAGCGGCGCCGCAGTGGTTATCTATCCTGCATGGCTGTCACCGAATCCCGCGAGGTCGTCATCGAAGCGACACCGGATGAGATCCTGGATGTGCTGTTCGACATCGAATCCCTGCCCGAGTGGTCCTCGGTTCACCAAAAGGTGGAGGTTCTCGAGCGCGACGATCAGGGCCACCCCACCAGGTCGAAGCAGGTGGTCAAGCTCGTCGGGGTCAGCGACGAACAGGAGCTGGCGTACACCGTTCACGACGACGGGGTGAGCTGGACCCTGGTCCGCGCCAAACAGCAACGCGCGCAGGACGGCCGCTACACGCTGACGCCCGACGGTGACTCGACCCGGGTGAGCTTCGATCTGACCGTCGACCTGTTGATGCCGGTGCCCGGGTTCCTGATCAAGCGCGGGTCCAAGAGCCTGATGGACACCGCCACGAAGGGGCTGCGTAAGCGGGTGCTCGACAAGAAGCGCGACTCCTAACGGCGCTCTGGCCCTACCGGACGGCCGCCCCGCGGTCCACACTGTCCCTTATGAAATCGCCGACCCCGCGCGGCCCTCGCAGGATCGCACCGATCATCGGCGGGCTGGCGATCATCGCCGCGCTGGCCGGCTGCGGCGGCCACGGCGACACCCATATGACCGCGCCGTCGACGCCCAAGGTGACGACCCTCGGGCGCACCGTCGCGGCCGCGCCCGCCGGGGCCCCGTTGACCATCAGCAGCCCGGCGTTCGGTGACGGCGCCCCGATCCCCGTGCAGTACACGTGCAAAGGGGCCAACATCGCGCCGCCGCTGACGTGGTCGGCGCCGCTGGGGGCGGCGCTCGTGGTCGACGACCCGGACGCCGTCAACGGGCTGTACGTGCACTGGGTCGTGACCGGCATCGCCCCGGGTCCCGGTAGCACCACCGACGGTCAGACGCCGGCCGGCGCGACCACGCTGCCGAACTCGGCCGGACAGCCCGCGTACAAGGGCCCGTGCCCGCCGGCGGGAACCGGCACGCACCACTACCGGTTCACCCTTTACCAGCTGCCCAACGACTACCAGCTTCCCGGTGGCCTCGCGGGCGTGCAGGCGGCGCAAACGATCGGTGGCGCCGCCACCGCCCAGGCGCAGCTGACCGGAACGTTCGCGGGCTGAGCGTCAGGCCATGTCGTCGAGCGCTTGATAGCCCGCGTTGTAGCCGGGGGTGAACGTGATGCCCGGCCCGCCATGGCATCCCGCGCCGCCGAGGTAGAGACCGTCGATGGGGATCGGGAAGTCGAGGAAGCCCTTGGGGCCCGGCCTGTTCGGGCCCATCAAGTCCGGATGCAGCAGACCGTGGCAGAAGTCGCCGTCGGGTGCGCCGAACATCGTGTTCATGTGGTAGGGCGCGAACGTGATGTGGCGGATCACGATGTCCTTGAAGTTCGGGGCCAGCCGGGTGATCTTGTCGATAACGCGTTGGGCCATAACATTTTTGAGGTGCCCGTGCTGATCGCGGCTGACTTCGACCGGGAAGGCGTACGCGTAGGCGCTGGCGGCGTGCTTACCCGGCGGCGCCATGCCCGGATCGTGCACGGACGGTATCTGCATTCCCATCGACGGGTTGTCCGGGACGATGCCCCGGCGGCAGTTCTCCCAGTGCAGCTGTTGTTCTTCTGGATCGCCGAAGATCCCGACCGATTGCTGCATGCCTTCTTCGTTCAAGAACTCATACGGTGCGGCGAACTCGGGCAGTCCGTCGAGGGCGAAGTGGATCTGCACGAACGAGGCCCGGTGATCACGGCCCGACAGCCGCGAGACCAGCTCCGGCGGAACGTGTTCGGAGTCGATGAGCTCGGTCAGCGTGACGTCGGGCGCGAGGTTGGAAACCACGATGGGGGCAGTGATGGTGGAGCCGTCGCGTAACCGCACCCCGGTCACGGCGCCGTGGTCGACGAGTATCTGCTCGACCTTGGCGCGATAGCGGATCTCTCCGCCGTGGGAGACGAACAGCTCACGCAGGTGTTCGGTGAGCGCGCCGATGCCGCCCTTGAGCTTTGTCATCATCGCGGTGGCATCGTCGGGCACGGCCAGCGCGAACGCGAGGCAGGTCGCGCTGCCCGGTGTGTAGGGCCCACGATAGGTGGAGTTCACGGCCAGGAATGCGAGCATCCCCCGCATGACCGCGTGCCTGTCCTTGTCCGGCAGGTAGCGGTCGATGACGTCCATCGCCGACCCGAACAGCATTTCGTGAATTGCCCGGCGCTCCGCGTCGTTGGCCGCGCAGGCATACATCTCGTCGAGGGTCTTGGGTGGCGTGCGGACGTCGAAGCGGCCCAACGCCTTTGCCGGTCCCTGGCTCCACCCGATCAATTCCGCCATGCCGGTGACGGCTTCGATTCCGTGCTTGTCGCCCAGGTGCGTCATCAATTGCATCGGGTCGCGGTAGAAGATCATCGGTTCCTCGCCGTTGTCACCGATGTTGGTGGACATCACCTCCGGCTCCACCGTCGGCAGGGTGTCCAGCCCCAGGTCCTTGGTGATCTGGCTCGCGGTGGGGAACTGCACCGACCCGGCGATCTCGTAGCGGAACCCGTCGATCAGTTCGACGGTGGCCGCCATGCCGCCGGCATAGGTGTTGGCTTCCAGGCACAGGGTGCGCAGGCCCGCGCGCTGCAGCACCGCCGCCGCGGTCAATCCGTTGTGGCCCGCTCCCACGACGATCGCGTCATAGTCCGGCATGGCTTCCTCCCTCGGGTCGGCGCGTGACAACAATATGTCAGTACTGACATAATTGGAAGATGTCAGCACTGACCAGTTCAGGCCGGCTGGGCTACCATCTCGATGGGATGAGCGCGCCGACGAACCGCCACGAGCTACGCCGACGATCGACACACGAGGCGCTGCGCCAGGCGGCCTTGAAAAGCTTTGCCCGCAAGGGGTTTGCCAACGTCACCGTGACCGAGCTGGCCAGGGAGGCGGGCGTCACCGAACGCACCTTCTTTCGCCACTTCCCCACCAAGGAGGCGGTGCTCTTCCAGGACTACGAGACGCAGCTGGAATGGCTGGCGGAAGCGCTCGCCGGCCGCCCCACCTCCGAGTCACTCTTCGATGCCGTGCTGGCGAGCGTCGCGGCTTTCCCGCACGACCTCGAAGTGGTCCGCCAGGCCGCGACGGCCCGTGCGGAGCTGATCAGCGCGGAGCGCATCGCCGGTCACCTGCGCGTCGTGCAGGCGTCGTTCGCGCACGTGCTGACCGACTTCGCCAAGGGCCGCAACCCGGGAGTGGCGAACATCGATCTGCTCGCCGAGGTCACGGGCTCGGCCCTGGCCGCCGCCCTCGTTGTGGCGGTGGAGAATTGGGGCCGCAACGGCTGCACCGGGGAGCTCGGCGAACTGGTGGCGTCCAGCCTGGATCTGCTGCGGTCGGGTCTGGCGCCGCTCGCGTGATTCGTTGAGTGTGCGCCCACGGTGTCGACACGCCGAGAATCGCCGCCGTGAGCGCACACTCAAACGTCCTGCGCGCTCTCGACGGCGGCCTCGACGAAGCGGCGCAGCACGGCGTTGCGGGCGCGCGGCAGAAACGCCAGGGCGACCGGACTCTGCGGGGCCCCGCGCAGCGCGACGAACCGGACGCCCGGGTGGATGTTGCGGCGGACGGCGACGTCGGGGATCACGCCGATGCCGCGATCGGCCGCGACGGACTCGAGCCACTCGTCGAAATTGGCCGTCTCCACGATGGTTTCCGGTCCCTCCCCCGACGGCCACGACCATGGCCCGGTGGTCCCGCTGGCGGTGTTGACGACCAACGGCCACCGCGGGACCTCGGCCCAGTCCAGCTCCGACCGGGACGACAGCGGCGAATGCACCGAGCACACGGCCACCCGGTTCTCGTCGAACAGGTGCACCACCCGCACGGCGGTCGACGTCACCTGTCCGCGGACCACGGCGACGTCGACCCGGCCCTGCTGCACGGCGCCCAGCGCATCGTCGGTGCGGACCAGCCTGACCGTCGTGCCGGTGGCCCGCTCGAAACGGGCGACCGTCTCCTGCGCCCACGGATCGGGCAACAACCAGCTGAATCCGAGGCCGATGCTGGCCTGCCGGCGCACGGCGCCGAACGCCCGCTCCAGTTCAGCGAGCACCCGTTCGACATGCTCGAGGAAGATCCGTCCGGCCCGGGTCGTCTCCACGTGCCGCGAAGTGCGGTCCACGAGCGTCACGCCGAGCGCGTCCTCGAGCTGCCGGATGGTCCGGCTGAGCGCCGGCTGGGTGATGCGCAGTTCGTCGGCGGCCCGGGTGAACGACGCGAGTCGCGCCACCGCCTCAAACGCCCGGAGGTGGCGCAATTCGACTCGGCCACCTTCCATTGCGCCCATGCCCGACAAGCATAGATCGATTACAGCAGGCATTTCACACCCGATCCGGGCGAACCTAACGTCGTAGCCAGGACACAGATCGTAAGGAGCCACCATGCCGCTGCTGTACATCGACCTCATCGCGGGCCGCACGCCATCGGAAATGCGGGCGTTGCTCGACGCGGTGCACGAATCCGTCGTCGAGGCCTTCGGGGTGCCGCCGCGCGACCGTTACCAGGTGGTGCGCAGCCATCCCGCCCACGAAATCATCGCCCTGGACACCGGTCTCGGCATCACCCGGTCGGCGCACCAGGTGATCGTCCACATGGTGAGCCGGCGGCGCACACGGGCGATGAAGGAGAAGTTCTACCAACTGCTGGCCACCCACCTGGCGGAGCGGTGCGGGCTCGACCCGGCCGACCTGATCGTCTCGATCACCGAAAACGGCGACGAAGACTGGTCTTTCGGCCACGGCCGGGCGCAATTTCTCACCGGGGAGCTGACATGAGCCTCGACACCCGACTCACGAAATTCTTAGGCATCCAGCACCCCGTCGTGCTCGCCCCGATGGCGATGATCTCCGGGGGGCGGCTGGCGGCGGCCGTGACGTCGGCCGGCGGCCTCGGCCTGATCGGCGGCGGCTACGGCGACGCGGCATGGCTGCGGCGCGAATTCGACCGCGCCGACGGGGCAACCGTCGGCTGCGGCTTCATCACGTGGAGCCTGGCCGGCGAACCCGCGCTGCTCGACGCGGCCCTGGAGCGCCGGCCCGCCGCGATCATGCTGTCGTTCGGTGAGCTGCAGCCGTTCGCCGAGCGCATTCGCGCCGCCGGCGTCCCGCTGATCGCGCAGGCGCAAACCCTCGACCACGCGCGCCTGGCCCTGGACGCCGGCGCCGATGTCGTGGTGGCCCAGGGCGGCGAGGCGGGCGGGCACGGGATGAGCGCCCGATCCACCTTCACGCTGGTGCCCGACGTCGTCGACCTGGCCGCCGATCGTTCACCCGGCACGCCGGTGCTGGCGGCGGGCGGGGTCACCGACGGGCGGGGCCTGGCCGCCGCGCTCGCGCTCGGCGCCGACGGGGCGCTGGTGGGCACCCGATTCTGGGCGACGCCGGAGGCGCTGGTGTCGCCCCGCGCGCACGAGCGGGCGCTGACGGCCTCCGGTGACGACACCGTTCGCACGCGCGCCTATGACCTTGTGCGACGGCTGGATTGGCCGGCCGAATACAACGCTCGGGCGCTCGGCAACGCGTTCCTCGACACGTGGCACGGCAACCAGGACGGGCTGGCGGCGTCGCTGCAGGAGGCGGTGGCCGACTACGAAAAAGCCGTCGCGGCTGAGGATTTCGATACCGCCGCCATTCTCGTCGGCGAAGGGGTGGGGCTGCTGCGGCAAGTCCGGCCCGCGGCCGACATCGTGGCCGACATGGTCGACCACGCCGCCCGGATCCTCAACCGGCCGGCCTCAGTACAGCGGTGACCAGTCCGACGTCCGCAGCAGGCGGCTTTCCCACTGGTCGCGGTATTTCAGCGCCTCGACCATATAGCTGCCGGGCCGCCGGTGCTCGGGCGCGGTCTCGGCCGTCAGCAGGTGGACCAGCGCGGCATAGTTGTTGAAGTTCTCGATCTTCTGCCACAGCATCGCTTCTCGTCGGCGGTAACTGCCGTGCGCCACCTGAAAGCACGCTTGGATATCGAGGATCCGCATTTCTTTTGGGGCTTTGGACAGCAGCCGGTAATAGATCTCGTCCCACATCCTGATGTAGTCGTCGAGCGCGGCGTCGGGCCAGCCGGTGTCTTCCATGAACAGGCTCAGTTGGTGGGTCGCACCGTCGGTGGGCACCGTCGAGAGGTCGACGGTTTGCAACGGCGACCAATCGACGGGAAGCAGAAGCTTTCCGGTCACCTCGTGGCGCAGGTTGTCCAGTTCGCGCATCCACGGGCGCAGGTCGCCGCTTTGTGTCCTGCGCGCAAGCCTTTCCCAGGCCGCGCCGTCGACGATGCCGGTGATGGTGACAACGTTGTAGGACAGGCCGGAGCCGTGGGCGTGGTTGGTGTACCAGAGCAGCCGCGCGTCGTCCCCCGCGGCCAGGGTGGGCATCCAGCCTTCGCGGTATGCCGCCTCGAATTCGTCCTGCCGCGCGCCGACCACCCGGTGGGTCTCGTGGAGGAACAGCATCGAAACTCCTTGCCTTCAGGGCTGATCGGCGATCAGCGCGGCGAGCTGGCGGCGGCTGACCTTGCCGGTCGAGCTATAGGGGATGTCGTCGACGAGCGCCAGCCGCTCGGGCAGCTTGAAGTAGGCGATCGACTCGCGACAGTGCGATCGCAGGTCTTCCAGGGTCACCGGGGCGCAGGCCACCACCGCAGCTCCCACGCGCTGGCCCAGCTCGTCGTCGGCGATACCGGCGACCGCGACATCCCGCACCGCGGGGTGGGAACGCAGCGCTTCCTCCACCTCGACCGGCCCGAACTTCTCTCCCCCGCGGTTGATGGTGTCGCTGAGCCGTCCGCAGGGGAAGAGGTAGCCGTCGGAGTCCCGGCGGGCGAGGTCACCGGTGCGCAGCCACCCGGCGGTGACGTTCTGGGTGGTGTTCACCCACAGCTCACCGATCGTTCCGACCCCGACGTCGTCGCCGGTCTCGGGATCCACGACCCGCACCTCGACCCCGGGCAGCGGACGGCCGACGGATCCCGCGCGGGCGGGGTCGCGGTGGTCGGCGGGCAGCAGCGTCGTGTATGCGCCGAGGGTCTCGGTCTGGCCGAATACGTTGGCGAAGGCCACGTGTGGCAACGCGTCCATCGCCCGGCGCACCAACGCGATGGGCGCGGCGGCGGCCCCGTAGGCGATGGCGACCAAGGACGACAAGTCGGCGTAGGGGAAGCCGGGATGGTCGAGGATGCGCTGCAGCATGGCGGGAACCAGGAACGTGGTGGTCACCCGGTGTTCCGACACCAGGCGTAGCCACTCGCCGGCGTCGAATCGCGGCTGCACGACCGACGTGTTGCCGGAGTAGAGGCTGCCGAGCGTGCCCAGCGAGCCCCCGACGTGGAAGAACGGGACGCACATCATCCCCACCGAGGGTTTGGCGTCCGCCCTGAAGGGTGGCGCCATTCCCCCGATCCGCCTTGCCAACTGCCTGCCGCTGATGCCGACCGCCTTCGGCAATCCCGTTGTTCCGCTGGTGAATAGCACCAGGGCGTCGCGGTCATCGCTGCCGGCGGGCGCTGCCGCATCGGCGCCCTCCAGCAGCTCCGCGCCCAATACCGTTCGCGCACCGGCATTTCGGAGCCGGTCGGCGTACGGTTCCCCCGCGACGGCCACGTCGGCACAGCCCGCGGCCGTCAATAGGCCGCGGAGCTCGGGTGGCGTCAGCGCCGGATTCATCAGCGCGGCCGCGGCGCCGATGCGGGCCGCCCCGAGCACGGCC
>NZ_LZJA01000291.1:0-604 GCF_001666785.1 Mycobacterium sp. E3305
CGCGGCCGCCTCCAGGTGCCCGAGGTTGGTCTTGACCGATCCCAGCGCGCAGCCGCCCTCGCCGCGTCCGTAGGTGGCCGCCAGCGCCTCGAACTCGATGGGGTCACCCAGTATCGTTCCGGTTCCGTGGGTTTCGACGTAGTTGACGCTGTCCGGCGTGGCGTCGGCCTGCCGCAGCGCGGTGGTGATCACGTCGCGCTGGGCCGCCGCATTGGGCGCCGTCATGCCGTTGGACCGGCCGTCGGAGTTGATGGCCGACCCGCGCACCACGGCGAGCACACGATCGCCGTCGCGGGTGGCGTCGGACAGCCGCTTGAGCACCACCACCCCGCAGCCCTCGCTGCGCACGAACCCGTCGGCCAGGGCGTCGAAGGTCTTGCAGCGGCCCGTCGGTGACAAAGCGGACCATTTGGACAGCGCGATGCTGGTGAACGGCGACAGGGAGAGGTGCACCCCGCCCGCGAGGGCGACGTCGCTCTCGCGCAGCCGCAGGCTTTGGCAGGCCAGGTGGATCGCCACCAACGACGACGAACACGCCGTGTCGACGGCGACCGCCGGGCCGCGCAGCCCCAACAGGTAGGAGATGCGGCCCACCGCCGCGCTG
>NZ_LZJA01000292.1:0-40785 GCF_001666785.1 Mycobacterium sp. E3305
TCCGCGCCGACGAAGAAGGCGTTGACGCCGATCAGCACGATCGCCAGGAACACTCCGACGGGATCGCTCATCGCGGACCCCCCGCCGCGCCGGTGTCGCCGTCACCCTGCAGCTCGTTGAGTTCCAGCAGGTCGATCCGGCGTCCCTCCATCCGGATGACCGTTGCCTGCCAGCGCAGCGAGGTGTCCAACAGGCCGTCGGCGTCCAGGGCCGGCAGCTTCACCGTTTCACCGGCCACCGGGATGTGGCCGAATTCGCGCAACGCCAGCCCGCCGATGGTCTCGTAGGGCCCTTCCGGCGCCCGGAACCCGGTGGCGGTGGCGACCTCGTCGATGCGCAGCAGTCCCGAGACGCGCCAGCCGGTGCCGGCCGCGACGACGTCCGGGGTGGCGTCGTCGTGTTCGTCGCGGACGTCGCCCACGATCTCTTCGATCAGGTCCTCGACGGTCACCATGCCCGCGGTGCCGCCGTATTCGTCGACCACCATCGCGGTCTGCAGGCTGTTCGCGCGGATCTCGGCCATGACGGCGTCGCCGTCCAGCGTCGAGGGCACCACCGGGACGGGCTGCGCCACGTTGGTCAGCGGCGTGCGCGCCCGGTCGGCCGCCGGGATGGCCAGCACCTGTTTGACGTGCACGATGCCGATGGTCTCGTCGAGATCGCCGTCGACGATCGGGAACCGGGAGAACCCGGACTCGGCGGCCGCGGCCACCAGGTCGGCGACGGTGTCGTCGGTCTGCAGCGCGACGATCTTGGATCGGGGCGTCATCAGCTCCTCGGCGGTCAGGGCGCCGAACTGCAGCGAGCGCCGCACCAGTGACGCGGTCGCGGGATCCAGCGAGCCGCTGCGCGCCGAGGAGCGCACCAGGGACAGCAGTTCCTGCGGCGACCGGGCCGACCGCAGCTCTTCGGCCGGCTCGATGCCCAGCTGGCGCACGATCCAGTTCGCCGCGCCGTTGGTGAGCCGGATCGCCGGGGTGAACAGCAGCGAGAACAGCAGCTGAACGCCCACCACGGCGCGCGCGGTGGACAGTGGCCGGGCCACGGCAAGGTATTTGGGAACCAGCTCGCCGAACACCATCGACACCGAGGTGACGATGACCAACGCCACGAACGCCATGATCGCGTCGGCCACCTTGTCGGGAATGCCCATCGCGTCGAACCACGGGTGCGGCAGGTCGGCCAGCATCGGATCGGTCAGGTAACCGGCCGCCAGTGTGGTTGCGGAGATGCCCAATTGGGCGCCGGAGAGCTGGAACGACAACTTGTGGTGGGCGCGCCGGATCGCGCGGTCGCGCCGGCCGCCGCGCCGCGCGTTGGCCTCCACGGCGCTGCGGTCCAGCGTGGTCAGCGAGAACTCGGCCGCCACGAATACCGCGTTACCGAAGATGAGCACCGCGATGGCAATGATGCTGATCACGGCGACGCTGACGTTCATCGAGCACGCCGCCCGCGGGCCGATTGTGTTGGCGGGATGGCCGGGGAAGGCTCCGCATCGGGCGGCTCGTCGGACGGCTGCCGCGCCCGGAAGCCCATGGGCTGCACGGGTGCCTGCGGCACGTCAATCCCTTCGCTGCCTGAAACCGGTGCGGACGCGGTCGCTTCCGTCTTTGCTGATTTATCGTAGCCCGGTCCGCCCCCCGTTCGGTCAACGACCGTTTTCACTGGGAGGCCGGGCCCGCCCGGGACCCAAGTATGGGTTGCCTAACCTTACTCGATAGGCTGGCGGACTATGGCGTCCGAAGGCCCACCCGAAACCGAACCGGCCCAAGTCCTTCCGCGCGAGCGCTTCGACATCTCCGAGAAGGTGGCGCGCATCGGGCGGCCGCCGGCCCCCGCGCTCGAACCGCCCTTCGCGCTGCGTGTCGCGCGGCCCGAGGACGCGGGCATGGTGGCGGAGTGGATGAACCGCCCACACCTGGCCGCGGCCTGGGAGTACGACTGGCCGGCCCCGCGATGGGAGCGGCACCTCGGCGCGCAGCTGGACGGCACGTATTCGGTGCCACTGCTGGGCAGCGTCGATGGCCAAGATTGCGCCTACCTCGAATTATACTGGGGCGCAAAGGACTTGATCTCGCACCACTACGATGCCGATCCGTATGACCTGGGGCTGCACGCCGCCATCGCCGACCCGGGCCTGATGAACCGGGGCCTGGGCCCGATGCTGTTGCCGCAGATCGTCGGGAGCGTCTTCGCCATGGAGCCCCGCTGCCGGCGCGTCATGTTCGACCCCGATCACCGCAACACCACCGCGCGCCGACTCTGCGAATTCGCCGGCTGCGCGTTCCTCGGCGAACACGACACCAGGAATCGCCGCATGTCGCTCTACGCGTGGGAACGTCCGGCCGGCGCCTGACCCACCAAATTGCCTGCGCCGCCAAAGAATTGCGTGCGGCGGGGGTCACCAACCCAGCGGCAGTGGATGGCCTTCGGCGAAGCCCGCGGCCGACTGCACCCCCACGACGGCACGCTCGTAGAGGTCCGTCAGGTTGGCGGCGCCGACATAGGTGCACGTGCTGCGCACGCCCGAGGTGATGTGGTCGATCAAATCCTCGACGCCCCCGCGGTCGGGGTCCAGGCCCATGCGTGAGGTCGAAATGCCTTCCTCGAAGAGCGCTTTGCGGGCGCGGTCGAAGGCGGTGTCGGCGGCGCTGCGGGCGACCACCGCACGCTTGGACGCCATGCCGTAGCTCTCCTTGTAGGGCTGGTCCTCGCGGTCGCGCATCAGGTCGCCGGGCGACTCGTAGGTGCCGGCGAACCACGATCCGATCATCACGTTGGACGCGCCGGCCACCAGCGCCAGCGCCACGTCCCGGGGATGTCGAACGCCGCCGTCGGCCCACACGTGGCCACCCAATTGCCTTGCCGCGGAAGCACATTCGACGACGGCCGAGAATTGCGGGCGCCCCACAGCGGTCATCATCCGGGTGGTGCACATCGCCCCCGGCCCGACGCCGACCTTGACGATGTTCGCCCCGGCGCCCAGCAGATCGCGCGTGCCCTCCGCGGAGACGACGTTGCCGGCCACCAGCGGCACCCCGAGTTCGAGCGAGGACACCGTGCGGATCGCCTCGAGCGTCTTCACCTGATGCCCGTGTGCGGTGTCGATGACGAGCACGTCGACGCCCGCCTCGACCAGGGAGCGCGCCCTGGCGCCCACGTCGCCGTTGATGCCGACGGCCGCACCCACCCGCAGCCGCCCTTCACGGTCGAGCGCCGGGGTGTACAGGCCGGTGCGGACGGCCCCGGTGCGGGTGAGCACGCCGGCCAGCGTGCCGTCGACGTTCGTCACGACGGCAACCCCGATCGGGGCGTGCTCGAGCAGGTCGAAGATCTTGCGTGGTTCGGTCCCGACCGGGGCGGTGACGAAGTCGGTGATCGCGACATCCCGAACCCTGGCGAAGCGGTCCACGCCCAGGCAGCAGGATTCGCTCACCAAGCCCATCGGGCGGCCCTCGAAGACGACGACCGCGACCCCGTGTGCGCGCTTGTGGATCAGCGCGGTCGCATCGGACACCGAGTCGTCGGGGCCCAGCACGACCGGGGTGTCGAGAACCAGGTCGCGGCTCTTGACGAAGTCCACCGTCTGCTGCACCGCGGTGATCGGGATGTCCTGCGGCAGAATCACCAGGCCGCCCCGCCGGGCGACCGTCTCGGCCATCCGCCGCCCGGCCACCGCGGTCATGTTGGCGACCACCACCGGGATGGTGGTGCCCGAGCCGTCCTGGGTGGACAGGTCGACATCGAAGCGCGACGCGACCTCCGACCGGTTCGGCATCACGAAGACGTCGTTGTAGGTCAGGTCGTAACCGGGCCGATGCCCGTCCAGAAATCTCATCGCTGTCGCCGCGCCCCCTCGTGTCCCTCAAGTAGTACCCGGCTAGGCGGGCACTTCACTGCGGTCCCCGCTCCACAGCGTGTGGAAGCGCTTATCGGGGTCGTCGTCGATGCGGCCATAGGTGTGCGCGCCGAAGAAGTCGCGCAGCCCCTGGGTGAGCGCCGCGGGCAGCCGCTCGGTGCGCAGCGCGTCGTAGTAGGACAGCGCCGAGGAGAAGCCGGGGATCGGGATGCCCAGCTGCGTGGCGGTCACCACGACGCGGCGCCAGCCGTCGATCGCGGCCTCGATCGCGCTGCGGAAGTAGGGCGCGACGATCAGGCTAGGCAGATCGGGGTCCTCGTCGAACGCGTCTTTGATGCGGTTGAGGAACTTGGCCCGGATGATGCAGCCGCCGCGCCAGATGGTGGCCAGGTCGCCCGGCGTGATGCCCCAGTCGTATTCGGCGCTGCCGGCCTGAATCTGGTTGAAGCCCTGGGCATACGCGATGATCTTCGACGCGTAGAGGGCCTGGCGCACGTCCTCGACGAACTGCTGCGCGTCGGCGGGCTTGGCGCCCAGCTCGCCCGAGGCCAGCCCCGTGGTGGCCTTGCGCTGGGTCACCGAACCCGACAGCGCGCGGGCGAACACGGCCTCGGCGATCCCGGTTACCGGGACGCCGAGGTCCAGGGCCGACTTCACGGTCCAGCGGCCGGTGCCCTTCTGCTCGGCCTCGTCGAGGATGACGTCGACGAGCGGCTTGCCCGTCTTCGCGTCCTTCTGGCGCAGGACCTCGGCGGTGATCTCGACGAGGAAGCTGTCCAGGTCGCCCTTGTTCCACTCGTCGAACACGTCGGCGATCTGCTCGGCGGTCTTGCCCAGGCCGTCGCGCAGCAGCTGGTAGGCCTCGCCGATCAGCTGCATATCGGAGTACTCGATGCCGTTGTGCACCATTTTGACGAAATGGCCCGCGCCGTCGGGCCCGATGTGGGTGCAGCACGGGACCCCGTCGACGTGTGCGGAGATCTCCTCGAGCAGCGGGCCCAGCGACGTGTAGGACTCGGCGGGGCCGCCCGGCATGATCGACGGGCCGTTCAGCGCGCCCTCCTCGCCGCCGGAGATGCCGGCGCCGACGAAGTGCAGGCCCCGTTCGCGCATCGCCTTCTCGCGGCGAATGGTGTCGGTGTAGAGGGCGTTGCCGCCGTCGATGATGATGTCGCCTTCCTCCATGGCGTCGGCGAGCTCGTTGATGACGGCGTCGGTGGGGTCGCCGGCCTTGACCATGATCAGCACCCGCCGCGGCTTCTCCAGGGCGTCGAGAAACTCCGCGATGGTCTCCGACCGCACGAACTTGCCCTCGTCACCGTGCTCTTTGAGCAGCGCGTCGGTCTTCGCGATCGAGCGGTTGTGCAGCGCCACCGTGTAGCCGTGCCGGGCGAAATTGCGCGCGATGTTCGAGCCCATCACCGCCAGGCCGGTGACGCCGATCTGCGCGGTAGCGGTGGTTGATTCCGACGAACCCATGTCTTCGCCTCTCGAGTCGGAGAACTGTGCCCAAAAGCTTTCCGTCACACTGTGGCACAGGGGACCGGCGTCCGCCCGGGGTGCTGGCCGTCGAACGCGTCAGAGGTTGATCAGGCGCCGCAGCTCGGTGAGCCACGGCACGGCCAACGCGACGGTGGGCACGACGAACACGGCGACCGCGGCCAGGTATGCGGCCGCCGCCAGCGCCAGGCTGTTGCCGCCCCCGCACAGCCGGCGGACGCGGACCACGGTGCTGGGTCCGCCGGCGGCCAGTGCGCCGGACGGCGCCCGCCCGGACGCGCAGGCGACCAGCGCGCGAGCCAGGGGAGTGCGGCCCGCCGCGCGCACGGCGGCGTCGTCGGCGAGCAGCTCGACGAGCAGCTGCACCGCCCCGAGCGCGTTCGCGCTGCGCACCAGCCGCGGGAACGCGGCGTGCACTGCGGTGAAGGCCTCCAGGACGAGGTCGTGGCGGGCCCGCAGGTGGGCCCGCTCGTGGGTGAGGATCGCCGCGACCTCGGCGTCGGCGAGCGTGCTCAGCGCCCCCTCGCTGACCACCACCCTGCTGCGGACGCCCGGCAGGCAGTAGGCGAGCGGCTGCGGCACGTCCAGCACACGAAGGTCCCGCGTGTGGGCGCAGGGCTGGGGAAGCGCGCCGCCGTGGCCCAGGCCGACCAGATCGACGACCATGCGGTGATGGGCGCGCCGTCGCCGGTTGGCGATTGCCACCCGGACGACGGCCACCATCAATCGGGCGCCGACCAGCACGGTCAGGGCGAAGACGCCGATGTACGCGGCCCACAGCGGCCAGCCGAGGCGGCCGGCGGCGCCGAGGATGCTGGCGGTGGGCCGCCCGTCGGGACCGGGCATGAGCAGCCGAGTGGCGATCGCGATGCCGGCGCTGAACGCCGAGAGGACCGCGGCGAGCGCGATGGCCTGCCACAACACCATCGCGGCGCGGGGAGCGCGCAGCGGCCAGCTCGCGCGTGCCAACAAGGCCGGCACCGGACCGACCAGCAGCACCGCGAGGATGGTGAAGGCCAGCGCGGACACGCTGTCAGTCTCCCTCAGTCCTCCGGCGACGCGCCAGCGGTTGGCGCGTTGTTGCGTTGATTAGCTTCCAGTTCGGCGAGCGCCCGCCGGAGCGCAGCTGCCTCATCGGCGCCGACCCGCTCGACGAAATGGACGAGCGCGGCCTGCCTGCCGCTGGGGTCCTCGGCCTGGGCCAGCGCGTCGACCATCAGCCCGGCGACCAGTTCGTCGCGGCCGTGCACGGGAGCGTATCGGTGCGCGCGGTCGTCGCGAATCTGCGAGACCAGGTTCTTCTTGGCCAGCCGCTGCAGGACGGTCATGATCGTCGTGTAGGCGAGGTCGCGTCGCGCGGACAACGCCTCGTGGACCTGGCGGACCGTTTGAGGTTCCGGCGTGGACCACAAGTGATCCATCACGGCGCGTTCCAGATCCCCGAGCCGGGTCAGTTTCGCCATAGTGCGTTCTCTCCTGACGTCGACAACATCTTACTCCGCTTACTACCGACCGTCGTACCGCAGCTGCTCACCGCGCCGCCGGATAGGCGCTTGCGAAATTAGGGCAGCCTTGCCTATGCTAACCCAGTCGAGCGAACAACGACCGCGGCAGAGTCCTGAGGGCTGCAGTGACCCCCGGTCTACTCGATCGGCGAGCCCCGTGCCCCCGCGGCACGGGGCTCAGCCGTTTCCGGGGCGGCAACCCCGCCACCAGCGCCGTCGCCCGACCCATGGTGTAGACACAGAACGTGCCTCAGCCGCCGAGCATGCCGCCGGATTTCACCGCCCCCTTCGATCAGGAGATCGGACTGCAGTTCACCGAACTGAGCCCCGACGGCGCCCGCGCGCAACTCGAGGTCACGCCCAAACTGCTGCAACCGATGGGCCTCGTGCACGGCGGGGTGTACTGCTCGATCATCGAGAGCATGGCCAGCGTGGCCGCCTACACCTGGCTTGCGACCCGCGGCGGCGGCAACGTCGTAGGGGTCAACAACAACACCGACTTCCTGCGTTCCATCGGTTCGGGCATGGTGTACGGCGTCGCCGAACCGATCCATCGCGGCCGGCGCCAGCAGCTGTGGCTGGTCACGATCACCGACGGCGACGGCAAGGTGGTCGCCCGCGGCCAGGTGCGGCTGCAGAACCTGTAGATCCGCGCGACGGCGTATTGCTGTGTTGCGCAACGACTTTCGCGGAGGCCGGCCGGATCCGCGATTCGGGCCCTGCTGCGATTGGCCCGTTAGCTCGCTCGCTTGGCGGTCGCCGGCCGCTTGGCTTCGGCGGCGAGCACCGCCAGCTGTTCGAGGCGGGTTCGGGCGAAGGCCTGCTGCTCGGTGATCGTCAGCTGGCCACGCCGGGTGCTCAGGAAGGTCACCGTCCACGACAGCAGCGTGCTGACCTTGGTCTTGAACCCGACCAGGTAGACGAGGTGCAGCACCAGCCACATCAGCCAGGCGATGAAGCCGCTGAACTCCAGCGGGCCCACCTTGGCCACCGCGGAGAACCGCGAAACCGTTGCCATGGAGCCTTTGTCGAAATACTGGAACGGCTCGCGCTCGGCGGGGTCGGCCCCGCCGAGTTCGGCCTTGATCGTGCCGGCGACGTACTTGGCGCCCTGGATCGCGCCCTGCGCCACCCCGGGTACGCCCTCGACGGCGGCCATGTCGCCGATCACGAACACGTTCGGGTGGCCGGGAACCGACAAGTCGGGCAGCACCTTGACGCGGCCCGCCCGGTCCAGTTCCACCGACGACTGGTCGGCGAGGTCTCGGCCCAGCCCGCTGGCCTGCACGCCCGCAGACCACACCTTGCACGCGGACTCGATGCGCCGGATGGTGCCGTCGGAATCCTTGACGGTGATGCCGTTGCGGTCGACGTCGGTGACCATCGCCCCCAGTTGGATCTCCACGCCCATCTTCTCCAGCCGGGCCCGCGCCCGCGTCCCCAGCTTGTCGCCGAACGGCGGCAGCACGGCGGGGGCGGCGTCGAGCAGGATCACCCGCGCCTTGGTGGAGTCGATGCCACGGAACGAGCCCTTCAGCGTGTGGGCCGCCAATTCCGCGATCTGGCCTGCCATTTCGACGCCGGTGGGGCCGGCGCCGATGACGGTGAACGTCAGCAGCTTGGCCCGTCGCTCCGGATCGCGCGACCGTTCGGCTTGCTCGAAGGCGCTCAGGATCCGACCGCGCACCTCCAGTGCGTCGTCGATCGACTTCATGCCGGGTGCGAACTCGGCGAAGTGGTCGTTGCCGAAGTAGGACTGCCCCGCGCCGGCGGCGATAATCAAGCTGTCGTAAGGGGTTTCGTAGGTGTGACCGAGCAAATCGGACACCACGAACTTCCCATCGAGATCGATGTGCGTGACGTCACCGAGCAGGACCTGGACGTTGCGCTGCCTGCGCAGCACGACACGGGTGGGCGGGGCGATGTCGCCCTCGGACACGATGCCCGTGGCCACCTGATACAGCAACGGTTGGAAGAGGTGATGGGTCGTGCGCGCGATCAATTTGATGTCGACGTTGGCGTGCTTCAGTTTCTTTGCCGCGTTGAGTCCACCGAATCCCGAACCGATGATGACGACCTGGTGGCGCCGTTCGGTTCCAGCTGTGGTTTCGGGTGGGGGGCTCATGTTTCCGCTGCTCCTGACGGGGGCTTTTGGACACGCGACTGCAGTTAGCCACAACGCTAGTCAGGCGGGTACCCGGAAACCTAGTTGATACGCATGTGTTGTTTGCAACACTAACGGTGTTGGGGGCGAAAACCCTGGTGGGCGCCGGCCACTGTGGCGCAACTATCAGGGTCGCCGGCCCGCTGGCACGAGGCCGCCGTTATTGGCTCGAGCCTCCGCCCACGCAGTGGTCGTGGCCCGCCTGGATCGTTCCGCCGGGGGCGCGTGAGAGCGCCTGTGCCTCCGCCTCTTCGGGCGTCGGGCCCCAGCCCCCGAAGTATTTGGTCTTCGACGCGTTCATCACCAGCGCCACGCACCCACCCTGCCCACTGGCCAGCAGGCGGCAGTCGCTGATCGTCTTGCGGCAGGTCTCCATAACCGCCTTCTCGGCCGCACCCACGCTCGAGGCGCCGTCGGCGATGTCGATGTGGCCGGTGGAGTCCGATATCGCCATCGCGATCCCGTCGCCGCCGGCATGCGCGAGCGGGGGTGCGACAAACGCCACGCCGGCCACCATCAACGCCAGGGCTGCTGTCTTCATTGCCTTCCCGGCCTCTTCTTCCGCGCTGCGCCCGGGTGGCGCAGGTAAACGCTGCTACACGGAAGTATTACCGCCGCGGGGCCAAACCGCGACCCCACGGCCCGCGGCGTCGGCTGCTACAGGCCGACAACCGGGCGCAGCGCCTCACCTACGGAGCTGATCACGCCGGGGGCGTAGAAGGGCAGGTTGATGATGACGCCGTCGATGCCGGCGTCCACCACCTTGGTTTTGATCTGCTCGGCGACCGACTCGGGGCCGCCGACCACCATGCGCTGGGTCATCTCGGCCGGAATCTGGTCCGGCTTGGTGTTCTCGTCGACCAGCACCGTGGTCAGCGTGCTGGTTTCCAGCGTCGCCGGGTCGCGGCCGATCTCTTCGCAGCGCCGCCGCACGACGTCCAATTTGCCCGGCAGTTCGTCGAATCCGGCGATGACGTTGAGGTGATCGAAGTGGCGCGCGGCGAGGGGGATCGTCTTCTTCTCACCGCTGCCCCCGATCATCAGCGGAATGTGGTCGCGGAAGCGGGGATTCGCCATCGCCTCGCGCACCTGGTACCACTTGCCCGAGAAGGTCGGCCGCTCGCCCTTGATCATCGGCAGGATGATCTGCAGCGCCTCCTCGAGCCGGTTGAATCGGTCGGTGAAAGTGCCGAATTCGAAACCCAGTTGGTCATGCTCGAGTTCGAACCAGCCGGTTCCGATGCCGAGGATGGCGCGGCCCTGGCTCACCACGTCGAGGGTGGTGATGGTCTTGGCCAGCAGCGCGGGATTGCGGTAGGTGTTGCCGGTCACCAAGGTGCCCAACTGGACTCGCTCGGTGGCGGTGGCCAGCGCGCCCAGGGCGGTGTAGGCCTCCAGCATCGGTTGGTCGGGGTCGCCCAACATGGGCAGTTGGTAGAAGTGGTCCATCACGAAGACCGAGTCGAAGCCGGCGGATTCGGCCTCGCGGGCCTGAGCGATGACAGTGGGGAAGAGCTTGTCCACCCCGGTGCCGTAGGAGAAGTTGGGAATCTGCAGACCGAGTCGAATAGCCACGCGGTCTACCGTAGTGCCGCTCCACGCGCGACGAAACGGCTCGCGCCGCGATTACGCCCTCAGCCGAATTGGGCGAGCGCGCCGTGGCTGACGTGCAGCGTCTGGCCGGTGATGTGGCGGGCCGCCGGGGTGGTCAGGAACAGGGCCAGCCGGGCCACCTCGCCGGCGACCGACGGGGGCGTGCGCGACAGGCCGTCGTAGCCGGGCTGCGCGCTGCGCCCGCTGGCGACGGCGTTGACCGTGATGCCGCGGGTGCCGAAGACGCCCGCCTGTCCGGCGACCCAATTCGACAGGGTCGCCTTGATCGCGGCGTCGACGCTTCCGGCGGGCGGGTTCTCCGGCACCACGCTGATGATGGAGCCACCCGAGCGCAAGTGATCGCCCACGGTCTGCACCGTCAGCACGGCCGATAGCACCGTGGCGTCCAGGGCATTCCGCCAGGCGTTGGCCGTGTCGGCGATCGAGTACGCGCGGGGGTCGCCGGCCTCCCAGGTGGGAGCCGGCACGTTGACGATGGTGTCCAGATGGTGGGGGAACAGGGGACGGGCCTCGGTCAGGCTCGCCGGGTCGGTGGTGTCGCAGACGATCGCGTCGACGTCGAGTTCCTTGGCGGCGATCTCGAGGTCGCTGCGCCGTGCGCCCACGAGGGTCACCTTGTGACCGTCATCGCGGAAGCCTTCGGCCACTGTGCGTCCAAGTTCGGTGTCTCCACCGGTGACCAGCACTTCCACTGCCATGACCTCCTCGTGTTCAACGTTGAACCCAGATCCTGCTGCGGATCGAATGACGGACCGGCCTGGGATCTCAGCACGTTATGGCATCAGTATGCGTCCATGTTACTGGACAGTAGCTAGTCGGCGAAATTGTTCGCGCCGCGACGCGCGGATCATTTCCGTAACTATTCGAACCTCACTTTTTTGCGCCGTTAGGCCTGCAATAGGTCCGCATCGTCGGCGGGTTAGGGTGCATCCATGCCTCGGATCGGGTTCCTGGCCGGTTTCGTCTCGACGATGCTGATGGCGGCCCTGATCGGGTGCGGATCGACACCGGCGGCGCCCGGGACGCTGGTGGTGTTCGCCGCCGCCTCGCTGAAGCCCGCGTTCACCCAGATCGGAGCGCTGTTCAAGGCCCAGAACGCCGGCAGCAACGTCGACTTCGAATTCGCGGGATCGTCGGAACTGGCCACCCAGTTGACGCAGGGCGCCGCCGCCGATGTCTTCGCGTCGGCGGACACCGCGCAGATGGACACGGTCGCCAAGGCCGGCTTGGTCGCCGGCGACCCGACGAACTTCGCGTCGAACACGCTGGTGATCGTCACCGCGCCGGGCAACCCGAGGCAGGTCGGGTCATTCGCCGACCTCGCGAGGCCGGGGGTGGCCGTGGTCGTCTGCCAGAAGCCGGTGCCCTGCGGGTCGGCGACCCGGCGCGTCGAGGACAGCACCGGCGTTCACCTCAACCCGGTGAGCGAGGAACCGAGCGTGACGGACGTCCTCAACAAGGTCACCACGGGGCAGGCGGACGCCGGGCTCGTCTATGTCACCGACGCCCACAGCGCCGGGAACAAGGTGACGACCGTCAGCTTCCCGGAGGCCGCCGGCGCGGTGAACGTCTATCCGATCGCGGTGATGAACAAGGCGCCGCAAGCGTCGCTGGCGAAGCGGTTCGTGGCCATGGTGACCGGTGACGTCGGCCAAAACATCCTGGCCCAGGCGGGGTTCGCCAAGCCCTGATCAGCGGGGCGGTCCGAAACCCGTTCGGGCCTGGTCGATTTGGCCATAGGCGTAGGTCACCATCTCGGCGGTGGTCATCATCTCACCCTTGCGGGCGAGCGATTCGTAGGTTTGGTCACCGAGGACCTCGCGAAGGTCGGCGATCATTTCTGCGAGTTCGGGCAAGGTCGTTGCTGCCATCGGGCTGACCGCCGCCAAACCGGCGATGGTGGCAGCCGGTTCGTAGTGTCCTAGCCGGTTGAGGAACACGGCGAGGACGGCGAGCGCGTTGTACATCATGCCGATGTTGCCCGACTCGTGGTTGTTGCGGATGGCCGAGGCGAGGTGATCCACCGCCGCCCCGGGGTCCCCTTGCTCGGCCATGAGTCCGGCGGCCCAGTACGGGAATTGGGTCTCGTAGAACCGGTTGCCGCTATCCCGCGCGACGAGCAGACTGCGGCGCAGCGCCGCGAGGGCGCGATCCGGATCGGTCGCACGGACCGCGTACCCATACACGAAGAGTGCGTAGGCGAGCACCCATGGATTCCCGGTGGCCTCGGCGGCATCGATGAGGCCCTCGCCCGTTGCCAACGCCTCGTCAGACGAACCGCAGACGGCCAGAGCGAACACCAGGTTTGCCCTGGCGAAAGTGTTGGCGTCCCCACCGCGCCCCACCTGGGCCCGGCATAGCTCGAGATACCGTTCGGGCTGCCCGACGAACAAATACGCGCTGCCGAGAAAGGCCTCCCCGAAAGACGACACCTTGTCGCTGGCGGCGGCGATGACCGTCTCACCGATTTCGCTGTAGCGCACGGCCTCTTGGTACCGGCCGACCAGAACGGCCAGCGATGCCCCCACGCACACGGCTGCCAGCCGTGGGTGGTCGACGGCACGAAGGGGTTCGACCATTTCTTCGGCCCAGGCGATGGGTTCGTAGTTCTCGAGGAACGGACCAAGCAAGCCCGCGTATGCGGCGATGGCCGCACCCGCATCCAGGTCGCCGTGTTCGGTCGACCAGCGAAAGGCGGTGCGCAAGTTGGCCAACTCGACCGTGAGCCAGTCGTATGCCTCGCGCTGGCGCGGGCCGTCCCACAGCGCCATGACGTCGGCCTCGCGCCCGGCGAAATGGCGGGCATGCGCGGCGCGGATCTCTCCCGCAGCGCCGGAGGTGATGAGCTGTTCCTCGGCGAATTGGCGGATCGTCTCGAGCATCGAAAACCGGGTGCGCCCCGAAGACCGGTCGACGACCAGCAGCGACTTGCGCACCAAGGCATCGAGCAGGTCCAGAATCACGTACTCATCCTCGGCGCCCATTACGGCGCAGGCACTTTCGAGGTCGAATCCGCCCGCGAACACCGAACAGCGTGCCAGCACTGCCTTTTCGTCGTCGTCGAGAAGGTCGTAGGACCAGGCCACGGCGTGGCGCAGCGTGTGGTGGCGCTCCAGGCCGCGCCGCGCACCGACCAGCAGCCTGAAGCGGTGGTCGAGGCGGTCACGCACTTCACTGGCGGTCATTGACGCCATCCGCGACGCGGCCAGCTCGATGGCTAGGGGAATCCCGTCCAGCCGCTGACAGATCTCGGTGACGGCGGCGGCATCACGGCCGTCGACCATCGAGAAGCCCGCCGAAATGCCTTGGGCGCGTTCGGTAAACAGGGTAACCGCCGCGGAGTGGACGCCCGCCACGTCCAGGGAACGGACGGGCCGCACCTGCTCGTCGGGAATTCCCAGTCCTTCGCGGCTGGTGGCAAGGATCTTCACGGTGGCCGATCGGGCGAGGATGGTTTCGATCAGCTGGGCGGCGGCGTCGAGCACGTGCTCGCAGTTGTCGAGCACCAACAGCCTTACCCGGCCCTCCAATGCGGCAGCGACCGACTCGCCGACGGTCTGGCCCGGCTGCTGGGTGATGCCCAACACCGCCGCGACCGCGTCGGGAACCGCCGCCGGGTCGGTCACCGCGGCCAACTCGAAAAGCCACGCCCCGTCCGGGAATTCATCAGCCAACCGCGTGGCCACCTCTAACGCGAGGCGGGTCTTGCCGACCCCACCCACTCCGGTCAGCGTCACCAAACGATGCGTCTTGACCGCCGCTTCGATGTCGGCAACGGCGGCCTCGCGGCCGATCAAGCTCGTGTGGGCGGGCCGCAGGTTGCCCGGACTCGTGTCCAGCGCCCGCAGCGGCGGAAAGTCGGCCCGCAGGCCGGCGGCTCGGACCTGAAACACGCCGACCGGCATGGGGACGTCCCGCAACCGACGGGGTCCCAGGTCGACCAGATCCACGCCGCTCAGCAAGCCTGCCGTCGACGCGGCCACCAGGATCTGACCGCCGTGCCCGGCGGCCATCACGCGCGCCGCACGATTGAGCACCGTGCCGAAGTAGTCGCCGTCGCGCAGCTCGGCCTCGCCGGTCGCCAGCCCCATCCGCACCGGCAACTCGAGTGAGCGCTGTGCGGCCACGGCGGCATCGACCGCCGCGCGCGGCGAGGCGAACGCCGCGCACACGCCGTCACCGGTGTGCTTGAACAACCAGCCCCCGTGCGCCTCGATCGCGGTGCGCAACGCGTCGTCATGGGCCGCGAGGGCCACCCGCATCCCGTCCGCGTCGGCCTCCCACCGACGCGTCGAGCCCTCGACGTCGGTGAACAGAAACGTCACCACCCCCGAAGGAGCGGCCGCCGGCCGAGCGGACACCCCAGCAGAATCTCACAACGCACCTGCTTCTACCTCGCACATCGGCGGAAACCTCGGCTCTCGGGCGCTAGGTTGGGGCGGTGTTCATCGCCCGATCATGGTTGGGGTCCAAGCATTAGCGAGCGTCGCGCCGATCTACCGCGGTGGGTGTACGTTCCCGCCGCCGCGGGGACCGGGTTCGTGGTGCTGCCGCTACTCGCCATCGCGATCAAGGTCGACTGGCCCAACTTCTGGTCACTGATCGCCAGCGCGTCGTCGCGAACCGCCCTGCTGCTCAGCCTCAAGACCGCCGCGGCCAGCACCGTGCTCTGCGTGCTGTTTGGCGTCCCGATGGCCCTGGTGCTGGCCCGCAGCACCGCGCGACCGGTGCGGCTGCTGCGACCATTTATCCTGCTGCCCTTGGTGTTGCCGCCGGTCGTCGGGGGGATCGCGCTGCTGTACGCGTTCGGCCGGCTCGGGCTGCTCGGCAAGTACCTCGAGGCCGCCGGTGTCAGCATCGCGTTCAGCACCACCGCGGTGGTGCTGGCGCAGACCTTCGTGTCGCTGCCGTTCCTGGTGATCTCCCTGGAGGGCGCCGCGCGCACCGCCGGCGCCGACTTCGAGGTGGTGGCGGCGACCCTGGGGGCGCGGCCCAGCACCGTCTGGTGGCGAATCACCCTGCCGCTGCTACTGCCGGGCCTGGCGTCGGGCGCGGTGCTGGCGTTCGCCCGCTCGCTGGGGGAGTTCGGCGCCACGCTGACGTTCGCCGGGTCCCGCCAAGGGGTCACCCGCACGCTGCCGCTGGAGATCTATTTGCAGCGGGTCACCGACGCCGACGCCGCGGTCGCGCTGTCGATCCTCTTGGTCGCGGTGGCGGCGCTGGTGGTGCTGGGGCTCGGCGCCCGCCGGCTGACCGGAGACGAAACGAGATAGCCGGGGCCATGAGCGAACTGCAGCTGCGCGCCGACGTCGCGGACCGCCGACTGGACGTGGAGTTCACCGTGTCGGCCGGCGAAGTCCTTGCGGTCCTGGGGCCCAACGGCGCGGGCAAATCCACCGCGCTGCATGTGATCGCCGGGCTGGTTCGCCCGGACCACGGGGTGGTGCGGCTGGGCGACCGGGTGCTGACCGACACCGCGGCCGGGGTCAACGTGGCAACCCATGACCGCCGCGTCGGCCTGCTCATGCAGGACCCGTTGTTGTTCCCGCACATGAGCGTCGCCGCCAACGTGGCCTTCGGGACGCGCAGCCGGGGCGGGGGGCTGCGAACACGACGAGCCGCGGGGAGGGCGGCGGCCCTGCGCTGGCTGCGCGAGGTGGACGCCGAGCGGTTCGCCGACCGCAAGGCGCGGCAGCTGTCCGGCGGGCAAGCCCAGCGCGTGGCGGTGGCGCGGGCGCTGGCCGCCGAGCCCGACGTGCTGCTGCTGGACGAGCCGCTGAACGGTCTTGACGTCGCGGCGGCCGCGAGCATTCGCGCGGTACTGAGGCGCGTGGTCGCCCGCACCGGCTGCGCGGTGGTCCTGATTACGCACGACCTGCTCGACGTGTTCACGCTGGCCGACCGGGTGCTGGTGCTCGAGTCCGGCAAGATCGCCGAGATCGGTCCCGTTTCCGACGTGCTCACCGCGCCGCGCAGTCACTTCGGGGCGCGGATCGCGGGCGTCAACCTGGTCAACGGGACGGCCGCCGCGGACGCCGCACTGGACGCGCGCTCCGGCGTGCGCTGGCATGCGGCGCCGGGGGGTGAGGGGCTCGCCGCGGGCCAGAATGCGATTGCGGTGTTCCCGCCCACGGCGGTGGCGATCTATCGGGACCGACCGCACGGCAGCCCGCGCAACACGGTCGAGGTGACGGTGGCGGAGCTGGACATCCGCGGGGCGGCGGTGCTGGTGCGCGGCGAGCAGCAACCCGACGGTGCGCCCGGCCTGGCCGCGGAGATCACGGTCGACGCCGCATCGGAGCTGCGGCTGGCGCCCGGGGAAAGGGTGTGGTTCTCGGTCAAAGCGCACGAGGTCGAGTTGTATCCGGCGGCGCACTGAGGGTGCAATCGGGCGCCCGGTCGCGCATCGGCAACATCGGAAAAACGACGCTGCAATTGTCCGCAAGGCTCCTTGCGTCACAGCGGTAACACGGTAGGTTCGTCGCCATGGAGCAGGTGGATCCCAACTCGACACGTCGCAAAGGCCTGTGGGCGACGCTGGCGATAGCCACAGTGACCAGTGCCAGCGCCGTCACGATCGCATTGCCGGGGGCCGCGAACGCCGATCCGGAGGTTCCGACTCCGGTCCCGCCGACGACAACGACGGCGCCTCCTGCAGCCGGCCCCGCGGCTCCCGCGACCACACCGCCGCCGGCCGCCCCGGCGCCCGGCGCGTCCCCGGCACCGGTCGACCCGAACGCGCCGCCGCCGCCGCCCGTCGACCCGAACGCACCGCCGCCGCCCCCCGTCGACCCGAACGCCGGGCGGGTCGCCAACGCCGTGGGCGGTTTCAGCTACGTCCTTCCGCCCGGCTGGGTGGAATCGGACGCTTCCCACCTCGACTACGGCTCGGCGCTGTTGAGCAAGACGACGGGGCCGCCGCCGCTGCCCGACCAGCCGCCACCGGTCGCCAATGACACCCGCATCGTGATGGGCCGCCTGGACCAGAAGCTTTACGCCAGTGCGGAAGCCAACAACGCCAAGGCCGCCGTGCGGCTCGGCTCGGACATGGGTGAGTTCTTCCTGCCGTATCCGGGCACCCGGATCAACCAGGAAGCCACCACGCTCACCGGCGCCAACGGCATCACGGGCAGCGCGTCGTACTACGAGGTCAAGTTCAGCGACGCCTCCAAGCCCAACGGCCAGATCTGGACGGGCGTGGTCGGGCTGCCCGCGACGAACGCGGGCGGACCGCCGCAACGCTGGTTCGTGGTCTGGCTCGGCACGGCCAACGACCCGGTGGACAAGGGTGCGGCCAAGGCGCTGGCCGAGTCGATCCAGCCCTGGGCGGGCCCGCCCGCGCCGGCCGCTGGAGCCCCGGCGGCTCCGGGCGCACAGCCGGCACCGGCGGCACCTCCGCCCGGAGGCCAACCTGCGCCCGCCGCCCCGGCGGCCCCGGGAGCGCCATCGCCGGCTCCCGCTCCGGCTCCGGCCGGGGAGGTAAGCCCCACCCCGGCGCCGGCACCACAGCGGACGCAGTCCACCTGACACCCTGATCGGGGCGCCGGGATGACGGGCGAACCGTCGCCGAATCCGGACCTTTTTCGTTACGCGGAGCGGGTATACCGAAGTGACGGCCCAGCAATTCGCTGGGCTTTGCCAGCGAATGCAAGGAGACCCGCATGGACGTCATGGCAGCTACCGAATATCTGGCCCGCTCAACCACGTTCACGAGCGTCGGGATCATCGGATACATCATCATCGGCGGTCTGGCCGGCGCGCTCGCCAGCAAGATCATCCGGGGCAGCGGCGCCGGGATCCTGATGGACATCGTGATCGGAATCATCGGCGCGTTGATCGGCGGCTTCATTTTGAGCTTCTTCGTCAACACCGCGGGCGGGGGCCTGATCTTCACCTTCTTCACCGCGCTGCTAGGGTCGCTGATCCTGCTCTGGATCGTCGGGATGGTGCGCAGGACGTAGACCCCAGTCAACCCGTTGCGGCCGTGGCGGTTGGCGGCATGATTGACGGATGATTGCACCGCTGTCCACCGCGGCCATGCGCGCATGGCGGGTGCGTCAACCCGGCCCCATGGACACCGCCCCGCTCGAGCAAGTCGCCTCGGAGGTGCCGCGCCCCGGGCCGTCGGATTTGCTGGTCGCCGTCCGGGCCTGCGGCGTCTGCCGCACCGACCTGCACGTCACCGAGGGCGACCTGCCCGTGCATCGCGACCACGTGACGCCCGGCCACGAGGTGGTCGGGGAGGTCGTGGAAATGGGCGCGCAAGCGGGCGACGAGTTTCGAGTGGGAGACCGGGTCGGCATCGCCTGGCTACGGCACACCTGCGGGGTGTGCAAGTACTGCCGCCGCGGCGACGAGAACCTGTGCCCGCAGTCCCGCTACACCGGCTGGGACGCCGATGGTGGTTACGCCGAATTCGCCACGGTTCCCGCCGCTTTCGCGCATCCGCTGCCCGCCGGTTACAGCGACAGCGAGCTCGCGCCGCTGCTGTGCGCCGGCATCATCGGCTACCGCTCCCTGCTTCGTGCCGACCTGCCGCCAGGCGGACGGCTCGGGCTGTACGGCTTTGGCGGCAGTGCCCACATCACCGCGCAGGTCGCGTTGGCGCAGGGCGCCGAGGTGCACGTGATGACCCGCGGAGCCGAGGCGCGTGAACTCGCCATGCAGCTCGGGGCGGCGTCGGCGCAGGGAGCGGCCGACCCGCCACCGGTGCCACTCGATGCGGCGATCCTGTTCGCGCCGGTCGGGGAGCTGGTGCTGCCCGCGCTGGAGGCCCTAGACCGCGGCGGCACCCTCGCGATCGCCGGCATCCACCTGTCCGACATCCCGGTCCTGAATTACCAGCGACACCTGTTTCAGGAGCGCCAGGTCCGCTCGGTCACGTCGAACACCCGGGCCGACGCGCGGGCGTTCCTCGACTTCGCGGGCGAGCATCACATCGAGGTGACCACACCGGAATACCCGCTGGACCAGGCGGATCGGGCGCTGGCCGACCTCAGCGCGGGCCGCATCGCCGGCGCGGCGGTGCTGCTGGTGTGAGCGCCCTCAGCTGGTCAGATGCCACACCAGGGCGGCGGCCAGCGCCCCAAGCCCGTTCAGCGACCAGTGCAACGCGATCGGCGCGATCAGGCTGCCACTGCGCCGGCGGAGCCAGCTGAAGACGAAGCCGGCCGCACCGGTGGCCAGCACCGCGCCGGTGACACCCGCCAGCATCCCCACGACGCCGCCGCCGAACAGCCGGGTGAAGCCGACGTTGCTGCTGGTCAGCCCCAGCGACGTCGCGACGTGCCACAGGCCGAACAGCAGCGAACCCGCCAACGCGACCCCGCGGAAGCCCCAGGCCCGGTGCAGCGCGCCGTGCAGCACGCCCCGAAATGCCAGCTCCTCCGGGATCACGGTTTGCAGCGGGATGATCACCATCGATGCGATCAGCGCGCCGGAGACCGTGGCGTAGCGGTGGTTGAGGAACATCGGCCGGGTCATCGGCAGCAGCACCCCGACAGCTATCACCGACGCCACGACCAGCACCGCGGCCACGGCATAGCCCAACCCCGACTTCCAGTGTTCGCGCCCCAGGCCCAAATCGGCCCACTCCAGACCGTTGGCGCGCATCAGGAACACCAGGCCGACGGCGGCGGCGGGAACGACGCAGATGCCGGCCCAGGGGGTGGTGAAGTGGGCGACCAGGTTGGTCAGCACCAGCACGAGCACGACGACGGCGATGTCGAGGTGGATCCGGACCCTGTGCAGCGCCGACAGCTGCGCGAGCACCGGGTGGGTGTCAGCGATGGCGGGCGCCTCGGGCATTTGGCCAGTTTACCGGTGAGCCGCGGCGGCGTGACTCCAACGAGATGGCCGTCACGGTTGTGGTCGGCGCCCGGGGCGCGACCGTGACGGCAATCTCGGCGCGCATGTACGTCTCGCTCCCATCACTGCTCGCTCGCCTCCCAGCCTGATCGGTCGTCTCGCTCCCATCACTCACTACGTTCGTTCTGCTCGCTCGCCTCCCAGGTCCAGTTGGCGATCTGCGGGTCGTCCTCGCCGTGCTCCCGGGTGTAGATGCGCGCCGCGAGCCGGGCGTCGACCATGCGCTGGCGCAGCACCGCGGCCTTGCTGGCCAGCCCGTCCACCCGGTCGATGACGTCGATAACCAAGTGGAAGCGGTCCAGATCGTTGAGCATCACCATGTCGAAGGGTGTCGTCGTGGTGCCCCGCTCCTTGAACCCACGCACGTGGATGCGCGGGTGGTTGGTGCGCCGGTAGGTGAGCCGGTGGATTAGCCACGGGTAGCCGTGGTAGGCGAAGATCACCGGCTTGTCGCGCGTGAACAGCGCGTCGAACTCCCGGTCCGGCAAGCCGTGCGGGTGCTCGGAATCCGGCTGCAGCCGCATCAGGTCGACGACGTTGACCACCCGGACCGCGAGCTCGGGCAGTTCGCGACGCAGGATGTCGGCCGCGGCCAGGGTTTCCAGCGTCGGGATGTCGCCGGCGCAGGCCAGCACGACGTCGGGTTCGGCGGTGGCGGTGCTTGCCCACGGCCAGATGCCCACGCCGCGCGCGCAGTGCGCGATGGCCTGGTCCATGTCCAGGTAGGCCAGCGCCGGCTGCTTGCCGGCGACGATGACGTTGATGTAGTCGCGGCTGCGCAGGCAGTGGTCGGTCACCGACAGCAGCGTGTTGCCGTCCGGCGGCAGGTACACCCGGGTCAGTTCGGCCCGCTTGTTGGCGACCAGGTCGATGAAGCCGGGGTCCTGGTGCGACGCGCCGTTGTGGTCCTGGCGCCAGACGTGCGAGGAGAGCAGGTAGTTCAGCGACGCGATCGGCCGCCGCCACGGCAGCTCCAGGCTGGTGGCAAGCCACTTCGCGTGCTGGTTCAGCATCGAGTCGACGATGTGGACGAACGCCTCGTAGCAGTTGAACAGGCCGTGCCGGCCGGTCAGCAGGTAGCCCTCCAGCCAGCCCTGGCACAGGTGCTCGGAGAGCACCTCCATCACGCGGCCGTCGGGCGCGAGGTGCTCGTCGTCGGGCCCGATTTCCGAGAGCCACACCTTGTCGGTCGACCCGTAGACGGCGTCCAACCGGTTCGACGCGGTCTCGTCGGGACCCATCAGCCGGAACCGGTCGGAGTTGCGGGCGATCACGTCCCGCAGGAAGGTGCCGAGCACCCGGGTCGCCTCGTGCGTCGTGGCGGCGGGCCGCGGCACCGCGACGGCGTAGTCGCGGAAGTCCGGCAGGTCGAGGTCGTGCAGCAACAGTCCGCCGTTGGCGTGCGGGTTGGCGCTCATCCGGCGGTCACCGCTGGGCGCCAGCGCGCGCAGCTCGGCGCGCAGCCTGCCGTCGTCGTCGAATAGCTCCCCGGGCCGGTAGCTGCGCAGCCACTCCTCGAGCTGGGCGCGGTGCTGAGGGTTGTCGTGCGTCTCGGCCAGCGGGACCTGGTGCGCTCGCCAGGTGCCCTCGACCTTCTTGCCGTCCACCACCTTCGGGCCCGTCCAGCCCTTGGGGGTGCGCAGCACGATCATCGGCCACACGGGCCGCTCGGTCCCGTTGCCGGCGCGGGCCGCGCGCTGGATGGCCGCGATGTCGTCGAAGGCGTCGTCGAGGGCGGCGGCCAGCTGCTGATGGACGTTCGCCGGATCGTCACCGGCGACCGTGATGGGCCGGTAGCCGTAGCCACGTAGCAGCGCCTCGAGTTCGTCGTGCGGGATGCGCGCCAGCACCGTCGGGTTGGCGATCTTGTAGCCGTTGAGAGCCAGGATGGGCAACACCGCGCCGTCGGTGACCGGGTTGAGGAACTTGTTGGAATGCCAGCTGGCCGCCAGTGGCCCGGTTTCGGCCTCGCCGTCCCCGACCACGCAGGCCACGACCAGATCCGGGTTGTCGAAGGCCGCGCCGTAGGCATGCACCAGCGCGTAGCCGAGTTCACCGCCCTCGTGGATGGAGCCGGGCGTCTGGGCGGCGACATGGCTGGGGATGCCGCCGGGAAAAGAGAACTGCCGGAAGAGCTTTCGCAGCCCTTCGGCGTCCTGCTCGATGCCGGTGTACACCTCGCTGTAGGTGCCCTCGAGGTAGGCGTTGGCGACCAGCGCCGGGCCGCCGTGGCCGGGCCCGGTGACGTAGATGATGCTGGCGTCGCGGTCGCGGATGATCCGGTTGAGGTGCGCGTAGATCAGGTTCAGGCCCGGGGTGGTGCCCCAGTGCCCCAGCAGCCGCGGTTTGACGTGCTCGGGCGAGAGCGGTTCGGTCAGCAGGGGATTGTCCAGCAGGTAGATCTGCCCGACGGACACGTAATTGGCGGCGCGCCAATACGCGTTGATCAGGTCGAGTTCGTCGTCGGCAAGGGGAGCGGTTGTCTGGGTTTCTAGGCTCACTCAGCCGATTGTCCGCGCTTGCGGTGAACGGCGCCCGACGCGGTCGCGATCGCCGACTACTCTTCGCCGCGGGCGCGCGACTCGTAGGCCCTGCGCTGCTCGGCGTCGACGTGGTCGGTGAAGACGTGCTCGCCGCCGAGCGCGCGGTTGAGCCCCTCGGACAGCGCGCGCGGCATGAACTTCTGCGAGGCGATCAGCGCGCCGGCCGTCTTGGTGACCCGCACACGCGGCCTGGGATGCGCCACCAGGTTGACGATCGCCTCGGCGATGTCGGCCGGCTCGGCGTTCTTGATGCCCTTGGCCCCCGACGTGCCGGCGATCAGCTCGGTGTTCACGAACGTCGGCATGACGACCGAGAATTTCACGCCCGTGCTGCGGTATTCGATCCGCGCGGCGTCGGTGAACCCGATCACCGCGTGCTTGCTTGCGCAGTAGGTGGCCGCCCCGGCGATGTAGGTCTCGCCGGCGAGCGAGGCGATGTTGATGACGTGGCCGGATCCGCGGGGCACCATGCGCTGGGCTGCCAGTTTGCTGCCCAGGATCACGCCGTAGACGTTGATGTCGAGGACGCGCCGGGTGACGGCGTCCGGCTCGTCCACGATCCGGCCGAGCGGCATGATGCCGGCGTTGTTGACCAGCACGTCGACCGGGCCGAGCTGGCGCTCGACCTCGTCCAGGAAATCGGAGAACGAGTGCGGGTCGGTGACGTCGAGTTTGCCGTACACGTCCAGGCCGAGCGCGGCGCCGGATTCCTTCACCCGGACCTCGTCGACGTCGCCGATCGCCACCTTGGCACCCAGATTGTGCAACGCGGTGGCGGTGGCCAGCCCGATGCCCCGGGCGCCGCCGGTGATGACGATGACCTTGCCGCGAACCTTCAACCCGACCGATGCCGTGTCTGCCATTTCCCTACCCTCCGAATTCTTGACGGGTGTCAACAGGCGACCCGGTAAGCACAGCACTCGGCGTCGGGCTGCGCAACAACCGTGGATACTGCACCGGTGATCGAGGTGCGCGCGGCGGTCCCCGCCGATGCCGACGAGGTGGCCCGCCTGCACGTGCGGTCGTGGCGGTCGGCGTACCGCGGTCTCGTCGCCGACGAGTACCTGGACAGTCTGACCCCGGAGGCGGTGGTCGATCGGTACGCCTTCGGCCGCGTGGGGTTGCGAATGCCCTCCACCTTGGTCGCCGTCGACGGCCCCGCGATTCGCGGCTTCGCCACCGCGGGCCTGTGTCGCGACGCGGCGTTGCCGAACTTCGGTGAGCTGATGGCTCTTTACGTCGACCCGGCGCACGCGGGTGCGGGGGTGGGCACCCTGTTGCTGGGGGCGGCCCGGTACCGGCTGCGGGCGATCGGCGTGACCGGGGCCGTGTTATGGGTGCTGGACGCCAACGCCCGCGCCCGCCGGTTCTACCAACGAGGCGGCTGGCGGCCCGATGGGGCTTGCCGCACAGAGCATTTCGGTGATGAACCGGCGCGACTGGTGCGTTATCGACTCGAGCCGGTGTAGCGGCGCATCACCAACCCGTCGAGCCCGGAACCCCTTTGAACGGCCCGGTCACCCAGCTGGTGATCCAGCCGCCGTAGAAACCGCCTGGTTGGGGCAGGACGACCTCTCCATTGACCGTGCAGCGGTCGACGTTGGCGGCCATCACCGCGACCGCCCCGGCGATAGCTTCGAATCCCGGCGCCGGACTCAAATAACTCCACGCGGATTTCGGGGCCACGACCCCGCCGGCGAGCAGGTCGTAATAGGTTGCCCTGCCTTTCCATTCGCACCACGAGCTCCCGGACGCCCGGCGCAGCGCGCCGTCGGCGAAAGCCTCGCGCGGGAGGTAATAGGTCGGTGGATGACTCGTCTCGAGCACCCGCCAGGCCCGCCGGGTGGAAGCGACGACTTCCCCACCCAACTCGACGGTGATGGGACCGGTGAACGGCTCGACTCTGGGCGGGCGTGGGTAGTCCCACACCGACTCCTGGCCGGGTGCGGAACGTCCGGATTCAAAACGGCTCATGTGGGTTGCCTCGACTCGTCGGTCACTTCGTACCTCCGGCCAGGCTACGACCAATCTAGGGCCAGTATTCGTTCATCGGCTGGGCGAATTTGTCGTTGTTGGTGAGGCGGGGAAGCTGGAGGGAATCTTCGATGGTGCGCAGCAGGCTGTAGTGGTTGTTGTGGCTGGTGGACACCAAATGACCTTGGCGCATACCCGAATTCGGGGACGGGATGACGATCATCGGGATGTGGTTGCCTTCGTTGCCGTTGGTCAGCGACAGGTTGTTGTAATCCTCGTCCCACGTGATGAAGATGGCGCTGCGTTGCGTCTGGAAGGCGGGCGAATTAACGATCGTCGGCAGTACCTGCCGCAGAAACTGGTCGCCGGCCTTGATGTTGTACTGATGCGATGTCAGCTGGCTGCCCACGAAGCGCAGGTTGACCGGTCCTTCCATGTTGTTGTTTTCGTCGGCGGCGAACCACACGAAGTTCGGGGTGGTGTTGGCCGAGGCGAGATCCGTGGCCAGCCGCGTCAACGGCAGCACATGCGCCTCACACCGCGGGGTGTTGGACACGATGTCGTGGAACGCGAGGAACGGTAGTTCCCCCGGGGTGTATGGGCCGCTCGACGTCTTGGCGCACGGGGTGGGCATGGACTGCTCATAGCTGGCCCACGTCTTGTTGTTCGCCTCGACGGAGTCGGCCAGGTTGGGCGCGTCGAAGCAGTTCAGTTCGCAGTTGTAGTTGGCGCCGAAGTCGGATCCGCCGAGGATCGGGTAGTAATTGGGCAGGCTCGGGTGCGTCAGGGCGAAGTAGTTGGCCCCGTAGCCGTACGAGCTGATGAGGCTGTTGATGTACGGCGCATTGGGGCTGCCCACAACGTCTTTCACGCCATGGTTTTCCATGTACACCAGGAACACGTGGTCCAGTGGCTTGACGGTCGAGTTGGGCGGCGTGGGCAGCGGCGGGGCGGGCAGCGGGGCGCCGACGGTGAACGAGAGGTTGTCGGCATACGAGTGGTTGTACGCGCCGCCCGCCCAGTGGGTGTCCTTGAAGAGGACGGTCACCCGCGCGCTGCGCGTGCCGGCCGGGATTGTCCCGGTGGTGCTGCGCTCGAACAGCTCATTCTGGAATTCCCGCTGGAACACGGAGACCGGCCCGATTTTCCCTGTGCCCAGCGGTAATTGGCTGGCGGCCAGGAAATCCACGGTGGCCGACGCCTCGGACAGCTCCAGCCTGTTGCCGCCGAGCCAGCCGCTGAACGTGTAGGGCACGGTGCCGGTGTCGATGGCCGCCGCGGCACCGCTGAGGTCCACGACCTGGGTGATGGTGGACGACGCCACGTTCCCGCCGCCGAAGTACTGGGCGCCGCCGTCGGGAGGCCCGTGCTGGGCGGACGGAAACGCCAGGAACTTCGGCATGGTCGGCCCGGGCGACCCGAGCGGCGAGGGCAGGCGGACCAGGGTGTTGTATTTGATGACCGTCGGCGTTCCCGTCACGGTCCAGCCGGGCATGGTCACCCCGCTGTATCCCGACAATGACGGGTCACCGAGTTCGGCGCCCGGGTTGACCAACAGGTTCGGACTCATCGGGACCAGGGCGCCCACCTTGGGAGCCGTCAACGTCGAAAGCGCAAGCAGGGCGGTCCCGGCGGCAGCGCCGGCCACACGACCAAGGCGACAAAACATTCAGGCTTCACCTCTGTGATTGGGACGCCGCGCATTTGCTCCGTCGATGGTGAGCTACGCCACGCCGCGCGCCTATGTTCTTGCGCGAATCGATACCCAGCGGTTGCCGTTTGGTGACCGAGTCGGTGAAGCCTTGTCACCGAAATCGTGTACGGCGTTCAGCTGATGGCGAGCCACACCAGGCTGGCGCCGCCGGCCAGCGCGCAGTAAACGGCGAACGGCGTCAGGGTTCGGGTCTGGAAGTACCGCGTCAGGAACCGCACGGCGAGGTAAGCGCACACGAAAGAGGCGATGCTCCCGGCGAGCACCTGGCCGCCGATCCCGGCCGCGCGGGGCCCGAACAGTTCCGGGATCTTGTACACGCCGGCGGCCAGGATGATGGGCGTCGCCAGCAAGAAGGAGAACCGCGCGGCGTCCTCGTGTGACAAGCCGCGCCACAGGCCGGCCACCATGGTGATGCCCGAGCGGCTGATGCCGGGGAGCAGGGCCAGGATTTGCGCGGCACCGATCAGGACGCCGCGGCGCAGGGGGAGTTGGGCCAGGCGGTTGTCGACGGCCTCGCCGCTGTGCGCGGGCTCTTCCCCGGCGGTTTGGTCGTGGTCGGGCGTGGGGGAGACGCGCCGGCGCAGCACCTCGCCCGCGTAGAGGGCGATGCCGTTGAGCAAAAGGAAGATCGCCGCGGGGACGGGCTTGCCGAGCGTGGTGCGGAACGTCCGCTCCAGCGCCAGCCCCGCCAGCCCGACCGGGATCGTGGCGCCCACGATCAGCCAGGCGAGCCGCTCGTCTGCGGTCTGGATGCGTCGATACCGCAACGACGACACGAATCCGGCCACGATGCGGAGCCAGTCCCGCCAGAAGAAGACCAGCAACGCGGCCGCGGTGGCCACGTGCAGGCCGACGATGAATGCGAGGTAGGGCGATTCGGGGGCGGAGACGCTCAGGTCCCGGGCCCATCGACCGCCGACCACCGCCGGCACCAACACGGCGTGCCCGAGGCTGGAGACCGGGAACAGCTCGGTGACGCCCTGGAACGCCCCAACCACCACGGCCTCGATGTAGGTCAGGTGCGCGCTCATAGTGGATGCCTCCGTCGGATCGTTTCGCCCATGGCCTCGCCGATCGGCCTGTGACGATAGCCGACGGCGGGTTGGCCCACCCAATCAGCTTGCCCAGTTGGCCTTTTGGGGGGACAACACGGGGCCGGGCCGGATCAGGCACCTGCGGGTACGGTGTGCTGATGTCCGAGGGGTTGCTCGACGCCGTGCGCGTCCTCGACTTGTCGAGCGGCAATGGTGACGCGGTGACGCGCCTGTTCGCCGACCTGGGCGCCGATGTGCTCAAGGTCGAACCGCCGACCGGAAGCCCGGCGCGCGATGCGCCGCCGACGCTCGCCGGTGCGAGCATTCCCTTCGCCGTGCACAACGCCAACAAGCGCAGCGTGGTGCTGGACCCGTTCGACGAGGACGACTGCGGTGTCTTCCTCGACCTCGCCGCGCAGGCCGACGTCGTCGTGGACGACGGCTTCTACGGGGAGGC
Organism: Mycobacterium sp. E3305; assembly: GCF_001666785.1. Lineage (NCBI taxonomy): Bacteria > Bacillati > Actinomycetota > Actinomycetes > Mycobacteriales > Mycobacteriaceae > Mycobacterium > Mycobacterium sp. E3305. Next base: position 28,232 of record NZ_LZJA01000292.1, read on the forward strand.
CCCCACATTCGGGACGTCGGTCGAGGAGCTGGCCGCCCAGCATCCGCATCTGGTGGTGCTGTCGATCACCGACTTCGGGGCGACGGGCCCGCGGTCGTTGTGGCGGGCCACCGATCCGGTGCTGTACGCGATGTCCGGTTCGCTGTCGCGATCCGGTCCCACCACCGGGACCCCGGTGTTGCCGCCCGACGGAATCGCGTCGTCCACCGCCGCCGTCCAGGCGGCGTGGGCAACTCTGGTTGCCTACTACAACCGATTGCGTTGCGGCACAGGTGAATTCATCGATTTTTCGCGGTTCGACGCCGTCGTCATGTCGCTCGATCCGGCGTTCGGCGCGCACGGCCAGGTCGCCGCCGGCATCCGCCGCACGGGACAGTGGCGGGGCCGCCCGAAGAACCAGGACGCCTACCCGATCTACCCGTGCCAGGACGGGTACGTCCGGCTGTGCGTGATGGCGCCGCGCCAGTGGCGGGGCTTGCGGCGCTGGCTGGGTGAGCCGGCCGATTTCCAAGACCCGAAGTACGACGTGATCGGCGCGCGCTTCGCCGCGTGGCCGCAGATCAGCGAGTTGGTCCAGGCGCTGTTCGCCGGACAGACCATGAAGGAGCTGGTGACCGAGGGGCAGGCCCACGGCGTGCCGATCGCCGCCGTGCTGACGCCGTCGTGGGTGATGGATTCCGAGCATTTCCAGGCGGTGGATGCGGTCACTGATGCGGAGCTGGTCCCGGGGGTGCGCACCCGCGTGCCGACCGGCTACTTCCTCGTCGACGGCCACCACGCGGGTTTCCGCAGTCCGGCCCCGGCGGCGGGGCAGGACGGGCCGGGCTGGCGCGGAAACCCCGCGGTGGTGCAGTCACCGTCGGGCCGCATCGGCGACTATCCGTTTGCCGGCGTGCGCATCCTGGATCTCGGCATCATCGTGGCGGGTGGAGAGCTGAGCCGCCTGTTCGGCGACCTGGGCGCCGAGGTCATCAAGATTGAAAGCCCCGAATACCCGGACGGGCTGCGGCAGGCCCGCGCCGGCGACGCCATGAGCGAGTCGTTCGCCTGGACGCACCGCAATCACCTGGCGATGGGCCTGGATCTGCGCAGTCCCGCCGGCAAGGAGATCTTCACCCGGCTCGTCGCGGAATCCGACGCCGTCTTCGCCAACTTCAAGCCGGGAACGCTTACCGCGCTTGGCTTTTCCTACGACAACCTGCGCGCGGTGAATCCGCGCATCGTGCTCGCCGAGAGCAGCGCATACGGCGATCGGGGTCCGTGGAGCACGCGCATGGGCTACGGCCCCCTGGTTCGCGCGGCCACCGGCGTGACCCGGCTGTGGACGGGCGACGCTCCGGAGGCGCACGACAGTGGCGCCCGGCACCACTTCTACGACGCGACCACGATCTTCCCGGACCACGTGGTGGGACGGATCACCGCGATCGCGGCGCTGGCCGCGCTGATCCACCGCCATCGCTCGGGCGGCGGGTCGCACGTGCACATCTCGCAGGCCGAAGCCGTCGTCAATCAACTCGACACCCTGTACGTCACCCAGGCCGCGCTGGCCGCGGGCGTGCCGCGAATCTCCGATGACACCAGCTTGCACGCCGTCTATCCGTGCGCCGGGGACGACGAATGGTGCGTGATCTCGATCGGCTCCGATGAGGAATGGCGTTGCGCCGCAGGCGTTTTCCATCACCCCGAATGGGCCGACGATCCGCGCTTCGCCACCGGCGAGGCGCGGCTGGCGAACCGGCGCGAGTTGGTCGGTTTGGTGTCGGCGTGGACCCGGACGCGCACGCCGGTGCGCGCAGCCCAACTACTGCAGTCCTCGGGGGTCGCGGCCGGACCGATGAACCGGCCGCCCGACGTGCTGGAGGACCCGCAGCTGGTCGAGCGAAAACTGTATGCCGAGATGCTGCATCCCCTCGTCGAACGCCCGCTGCCCGCGGAGACGGGCCCGGCGCCGTTCCACCACATCCCGCCGGCCCCGCAGCGCCCGGCCCCCGTGCCGGGCCAGGACACCGTCGACGTCTGCCGACGGGTGCTCGGCATGAGCCCTCCGGAGATCGACCGGCTCGCCGCCGAGGGCGTGCTGTTCGGGCCGCCGTGACGCGCGGCGAACGCGCCCCGCGCGACCCGCCGGATCGATAGCCACGCTAAGTTCGACCCATGACCGTCGACCCCAGGACACCGGTGCTGATCGGCTACGGCCAGGTCAACCACCGCGACGAGATCGACCCGGACAAGCGGTCCGTGGAGCCGATGGACCTGATGGCGGCCGCGGCCCGGCAGGCCGCCGATTCGCGGGTGATCGAGGCCGTGGATTCCATCCGCGTGGTGAACATCCTCTCGGCGCAGTACCGGGACCCTGGGCTGCTGCTCGGACAGCGGATCGGCGCGAGCGACTTCACCACCCTCTACAGCCCCGTCGGCGGCAACGTGCCGCAGTCCCTGGTCAACCAGGCATGCCTGGACATCCAGCGGGGCCGTGCCCAGGTGGTGCTGCTCGCCGGCGCCGAGACCTGGCGCACCCGCCGGGGGCTGCGGGCCCAAGGCGGCAAGCTCGAGTGGACGATCCAGGACGACTCGGTGCCGATGGCCGAGGTCAGCGGCGACGACGTCCCGATGGCCGGCGACGCGGAGATCAGGATCCGGCTGGACCGTCCGGCCTATGTCTACCCACTGTTCGAGCAGGCGCTGCGGATCGCCAACGGCGAGCCCGTCGAGCGGCACCGCAGGCGCATCGGCGAGCTGTGGGCCCGCTTCAACGCCGTCGCGGTCGACAATCCACACGCGTGGATCCGCAAGCCGGTGACCGCCGAGGAGATCTGTGAGCCCGGCCCGCAGAACAGGATGATCAGCTGGCCCTACACCAAGCTGATGAACTCCAACAACATGGTCGATCAGGGCGCCGCGCTCGTCTTGACCTCGGTGGAGCAGGCCCGGCGACTGCAGGTCCCCGCGGACCGCTGGATCTACCCGCAGGCGGGCACCGACGCGCACGACACCTCGGCCATCGCCGAGCGCGACGAGCTGCATCGTTCTCCGGCCATCCGGATCGCCGGCGGCCGCGCGCTGGAGCTGGCGGGCCTGGGCATCGACGACATCGACTATGTCGACCTGTACTCCTGCTTTCCCTCGGCCGTCCAGGTCGCGGCGGCCGAACTCGGGCTTGCCGTCGACGACCCCGCCCGCCCGCTCACGGTCACCGGGGGGCTGACGTTTGCCGGCGGCCCGTGGAGCAACTACGTGATGCACTCCATCGCCACCATGGCGGAGTTGCTGGTGGCCAACCCCGGGCGACGCGGACTGATCACCGCCAACGGCGGCTACCTGACCAAGCACAGCTTCGGCGTGTACGGCACCGAGCCGCCCACCGAATTCCGTTGGGAGGACGCGCAACCGGCGGTCGACCGCGAGCCGACTTGTGCCGGCCTGGTGGAATGGGAAGGCGTCGGCAAGGTGGAGGCGTGGACGACGCCGTTCGACCGCGAGGGACGACCGGAGAAGGCCTTCCTGGCCGTGCGCACGCCCGACGGCTCGCGGACCCTGGCGGTGATTACCGATAGTGCCGCGGCGCAGGCCACGGTGCGGGAAGACATCGGCGGCGCCAAGGTTTCCGTCGCCGCAGACGGCAGCGCCGCGCTGCAATAACCGCCTTCGCCGGGTCTACTGGCGTTTGCTCAGTAACGGTCGCGTAGGTCATGCCGGCTGCCTATTGTTTAGTTTTGAGGTCGGGGGAGGTGAGCCCAGGTGCAGATCCTGGTTACCGACGCCACCGGCGCACTCGGGCGGCTGGTTGCACGGCAGCTGATCGCTGCCGGGCACACGGTCAGCGGCATTGCCGAGCGCCCGCATCCCTGCCTGGATCCCAGCGTCGAATTCGTTTGCGCATCGCTGAGCGACCCCGTCCTGCGTGAGCTCGCCGACGACGCCGACGCGGTGGTTCACCTGGCCCCGGTCGATACGACCGCGCCCGGCAGCTCCGATCTCGAGGGCCTCGCGCACGTGACCGACGTCGCCGCCCGCGCAGGTGCCCGGCTGCTGTTCGTGTCCCAGGCCGCGGGCCGGCCCGAGCTGTACCGGCCGGCCGAGGACCTGGTCGCCACCAGTTGGGGCCCCAGCCTGGTGGTCCGGATCGCCCCGCCGGTCGGCCGCCAGCTCGACTGGATGGTGTGCCGCACCGTGGCCACGCTCCTGCGCACCAAAGTCTCGGCGGAGCCGATGCGGGTGTTGCACGTCGAGGACCTGGTTCGCTTTCTGGTGGCGTCGCTGAACACCGACCGCACGGGTGTGGTGGACCTCGCCTCGCCCGACACCGTCAACGTCGTCACCGCGTGGCGCTTGCTGCGGTCCGCCGACCCGCGATCGCGGTTGAACCGGGTGCGCAGCTGGCCGCAGCTCATCCCGGACATGGACATCGCCGGGGTGCGAGAGGATTGGTCGTTCGAGTTCGGCTGGCAGGCGCTCGAAGCGGTCGCCGACACCGCCCGCGGCCTCGTCGGCCGCCAGATCGCCGCCGCGGGCGCCACCGGGCACGGTCGCCAGGTGGCCCTTCCGGTCGAGGTGGTCCCGCGCCCCGGCCCCTCTGGCGACGAGCGCAGCGCGGCGCCCGAGGGCGTCGAGGGCGAATTCGACGACCGGATCGACCCCCGCTTCCCGATCTTCAGTGCGGGCAACCTCGCCGAGGCGCTGCCCGGGCCGCTCACCCCCATCACGCTGGACGTCCAGCTGAACGGACTGCGCACGGCGAATCGGATGCTGGGCCACGTTCTGGCGCTCGGCGGCGTGGTCGGCGACGAGTGGGCAAACCGGGCCATCGCCGTGTTCGGTCACCGGCCCTACGTCGGGGTGTCGGTCAACATGGTCGCCGCCGCGCAGCTGCCCGGCTGGGACCAGGACGCCGTCGCCCGGGACGCGCTGGTGGGCCGGCCGCATGTGGGGGACCCCCTGCCGTTCGGGGAGCCCGCGCTGGCCGGCGGGGCCCTGGGGTCGATCGCCAAAGCCGTCGTCGCGGGCCGGTCGCTGGCGCTCCTGCGCCATCTCAAGTCCGACACCCGCGCTTACTGCGCGGCCGCCGAAACCGAACACCTCGACGCGGCGCAGCTGGCGTCGCTGCCCGATGCCGGCCTGGAGGTTCGGATCGGCTTGCTTCGTGACCGCATTCATCAGGGCTGGATCCTGACCGCGTTATGGCTGATCGACAGCGGTGTCACCGCGGCAGCGCTGGAGCGGAGCAACGCGGCGCGCGGTGTGCCCGGGGTGGGCATGATCATGGAAAGCAGCATCGTGGCGTCCGAAACGGCCCAGCTGGCCGCCGTGCTGCGGGCCGACCCGCCGCTGTGTGCGCTGGCCCAGGAGGGCAACCTCGCCAGCATCCGCGCGTTGTCTCCCACGACCGCGGCCGCCGTGGACGCGACCGTCGCCCGCATCGCGCATCGCGGGCCCGGTGAGGCGGAGCTGGCCAGCCGAACGTACGCCGACGACCCGACGATGCTGCTGACGGCCGCCGGGGAAGTCGCCGTGGCCGCCGCCGCGTCGACCGAGCCGGCGTCGCCGACGCTGGCCCAGCGGCTCACCACCAACGCCCGCGACTCCCGCGAGCTCGCTCATGACGCCACCCTGCGCTTCACCCATCAGCTTCGAATCACGTTGCGGGAGTTGGGTTCTCGCCGAGCCGCCGCGGACCTTTTCGACGTAGCCGAGGACGTGTACTACCTGACCTGTGACGAGCTGGTCAGCATGCCCGGCGACGCCCGGTTGCGGATCAAACGTCGCCGCGCCGAGCGGGACCGGTTGCAGGCGCAGCGCCCGCCCGAGGTCATCGACGGGGCGTGGGCCCCCGTCGACCAGATCTCCGATTAACCCAGCAGTTCGCGCAGGTACAGCGCGTTGCGCACCGCGTGGCCGCCCAGGTCGTTGTTGAAATACATCCACACGTCTTTGCCGTCGTCGCTCCACGCGATGATTCGCTCCGCCCACTCCCGCAGCTGGTCGTTGGAGTAGGAGCCGGCATAGATCGCGTCCTGATCCGGACCGTGCATGCGCACGTACACCAGATCGGTGGTGGCGCGCGGCACGCACGCCAGTCCGGCGCCGCTCATCACCACGTAGGCGGCGCGGCGCCGTTCCAGCAACTCGTAGACGCCCTCGTGGTTCCAGGACGGGTGGCGCAGCTCGACGGCCACCCGGATCGACTCCGGCACGGCCTCCAGAAAGGCGTCCAGGCGCGCGTCGTCGCGCTGCTGCTCGGGGTGCAGCTGCACGAGTAGCACCCCGCGGCGATCACCGAGCAGTTCCCAACAACGCTCGAAGCGCTCGATCCACGTGCCGAACGACGCCAGGCGACGGTAGTGCGTCAGTCCTCGATGCGCCTTGACGGACATCTTGAAGCCGTCCGGCAGCTTGTCGCGCCATCCCGCGAAGGTCGTATCCTTCGGCCACCGATAGAAGCTCGCGTTCAGCTCGACGGTGTCGAACACCTCGACGTAGCGCGCCAGCCGGCGCGCGGCGGGCAGGCCCGGCGGGTACAGCACGTCCGCCCAATGGTTGTACGACCACCCGGAGGTACCGATGCGGACGGTCAACCGGTCACCTGCCGACGCACGCCGTCGTCCAGCGACACCCTGATGAGCGCGGCGGCGAGCCTCGCATTGGCCTGCGGCGCAAGGGCTCCCAGCCTTGCCGGTTGTGCGGGCAGACCCAGTTGCTTGGCCGCGGCGGTGGCGCGGTCGTCGAAATACGGCCGCAGCCAGGTCCAGACGTCCTGCACCTCGCGCAAGAAGATGTCGGCGCCGGTGTCCCCAATTCCCTTGAACTGCTTGAGCAATCGTTTCGCCGAGGGAGCGTCGTGTTGGCTGCGTTCGGCCAGCGCGCGCAGATCGCCGGAATATTCGTCGCGCACGCGCTGGGCCATGTCGGTGAGCCGGGTGGCCGAACTTTCGTCGTAGCGCACGTAGTGGGCCCGGCCGAAGGCGTCGATCATGGTCTGCCGGTCGGCGTCCAGCACGGCCGCGGGGGTGCGCAGACCCGTCTCGAACAGCTCCCGCCCGGCCGCCATGGCGATGGCGGCATCGATCGGCTTGCTGGCCAGCATGCACACCACCAGCAGCTGAAATAACGGCATCGGCTTGTCGCCGAGCTTGATTCGCGCCTCGGCCGCGTAGGTGGTGCCGGCGACGTCGAGCAGTCGTCGCACCAGTCGCTCGCGGTTCGGCATACCCGACCACGTACCCGCACCGGGTGTCAGCAAACCGCGCCGGTCACTTGGCGGGCAGGCTGCGCGCGTAGCCGACGCCGCGCGTCACCCAGCTCTGCAGCTGGCGTTTGGTGCGCACGCCTGCGGCGCCCACCCGCACCCAGCCGCGGACGTCGCGGCCTGCCATCACCATGGGGCTGACGTGGTCTCGCTGCAGCACTTTGTCGAGGTCGTCCTTCGGGACCCTGACCAGCAGACCGCCCTGGCCGCTGACCGCCACGGACATGTTGCCGTTGACCAGGAACGCAAGGCCGCCGAACATGCGCTTCTCCTCGATGCCGTGCTCGGAGGCCACGAGCTCGCGGATTTCGTTCGCCAGGTCTTCGTCGTAGGCCATGCGGCGCGTCAGTCCAGATCCACCCGAATGGTCAGCAAGTCGCTGCCCATCAGGCGCACCACCGCGCTGTTGAGCCGCGGCAGGTCACCCAGCCGGCGCAGGGGGTCGTCGTCGGGCAGTAGATGCGCGGTGCCGCTGCGCCATTGGCCGCCGATGCGCACCCGAACGGCGGGATTGGCCTTGATGTTGCGGACGTAGTCGGAGTGTTCGCCGTGTTCGGAGACCATCCAGAACTGATTGCCGACCAGGCGCCCGCCGACGGCGGTGCGCCGCGGCCTGCCGCTCTTGCGGCCGGTGGTTTCCAAGCTGATTCCGGGCATTTGCCGGCCCACCGGGTTGACGAGCAACCGCTGCACGCGGTGGACCACTTGGCGTTTGAGACTCACGGGTCCATTCAACGCCGAGCGTGCCGCCGCTGTCACCGTGCAACGAAACAGCCGCCCCCTTTCGGGGGCGGCTGCACGTCGTTAGCTACCGGATTTTAACGCGGAGAGCCGACGTTTCCGCCGACGCTGCCGCCGGCGTTGGCACCGCCGACGGGTGTGTACGCCTGGAACCCGGTAGACGTCTGGACGCCCCACTGACCGAGGTCAGGGTTGAACACGACCGGAAGCTGGGCTCCGTCCGGGTCACCCACTGGCGGGACCCAGGTGGCCGGTAGGCCGTAGCGGCCCGGGTCGTTGTAGTGCCCCGGCGGCGGGAAGTTGTCGTGTCCCGGGGGAAGCGGGCTGCCAGGCGCGTTGCAGTTGACGCCCGGCGCGCCGGGGTTACAGATCGGCTGTCCCGGCACATGCTGGCCCGGCAGGTCATCCCGGTCGCCGCCCGGGACGTTCGGACCCGGAATGCCCGGATTCGGCACATTCGGGCCATCCGGGCCGGCTTGTGCGATGCCGGCGCCGATGCCGAGCGCCGCGGACGTAATGGTTCCGGCCATGATTGTGCCGGCTGTGATTTTGCTCAGATTCATCAGTGAACCCCCTTGTCGAGCAGTTTGGCTGCCTGAACAGCAGCTGAACCAATTGACTTGGTGATTCGCTCACCCCACCGCCCTCATCGGGCAGTCGAACCTCCAACCCCGCAGATACCCGGGTGTCGGACGTCGAAAACCTCTTCGCCGTATTTGCTGGCCTCACGCAGGCCGGGGGGCGGGAACGCCGACGGCGCGCAACACCCATTCACGCGGGACCGAGAAACTCAGCGACCGACGGGGGAGGGTGGTCAGCACCGGCTCCGGAATCGCCGTCTTGTAGTGCAGCGACAGCGGACCCGAGAAGGCGGGATCGACCTGGCCGACGGCGACGTTGACCGCTATTCCGGTCGACGAGATCTCGGCTCCAACCGGGCCCTCCTGCGGAGCATCCCAGCGCTGGTCGATGGCCCGCCCGGCGAGCTTGGGCACCGTGGACAGCGTGCCGAGCACCCGCTGGGAGGTGAGCACGAGGGAGCCGACGTAACTGCGGACGCTGCCCTTGGAAACGAGCCCCGGCACCGAGCCGCCGAACCGGAAGGTGACGGGGACGTATTCGGCCAGCAGGAGGATCCCCTCCGGTTCGACCTCTGCTCTCATGTCGGCGGGAAGGTTGCCAATGCGTAGCAACCTTCGCAAGATCACAGCCATTCACGGACCTTAACGCGGTTGGCCGGGATGCGCGCGAGTTTGCTGCGCATCCCGGCCAAGCTCAGCTCAAGCGGCGGCCGTCGCGGTCTGCGCGACCGGTTCCAGCGCCTGAGCAACGATGTCGGCGACATCGGTCATCGGCCGCACGTTGAGCGCGCCGAGCACCTCGGCCGGCACGTCATCCAGATCCGGCTCGTTGCGCGACGGGATGAAGACGGTCGAGAGGCCGGCCCGCTGGGCCGCCAGCAACTTCTGCTTCACGCCGCCGATCGGCAACACCCGGCCGTTCAGCGTGACCTCGCCGGTCATGCCGACATCTGAGCGGACCTGCCGTCCGGTGGCCATCGACACCAGGGCGGTCACCATGGTGACGCCGGCCGACGGGCCGTCCTTGGGCACCGCGCCGGCGGGCACGTGGACGTGAATGCGCCGGTCCAGGGCCTTGGGGTCGACGCCCAGCTCGGTGGCGTGGGAGCGCACGTAGGACAGCGCGATCTGCGCCGACTCCTTCATCACGTCACCCAACTGACCGGTGAGCTGCAAGCCCGCCTCGCCGTCCGTTGCGCCGGCTTCGATGTAGAGCACGTCGCCGCCCAGGCCCGTGACGGCCAGGCCGGTGGCCACGCCCGGCACGGCCGTGCGTTCGGCCGATTCCGGGGTGAACCGCGGACGACCCAGGTAGTCGACCAGATCCGGCTCGTCGATCGTGATCGGCTCGGGGGCCTCGGCCAGCTTGGTGGTCACCTTGCGGAGTGCCTTGGCCAGCAGCCGCTCGAACTGCCGCACGCCGGGCTCCCGCGTGTAATCGGCGGCGATCTTGCGCAACGCGGCGTCGGTCAGCGTCACCTCGTCCTCGGTCAGCGCCGCCCGCTCCCGCTGCCGTGGCAGCAGGTAGTCCCGCGCGATGGCGACCTTGTCGTCCTCGGTGTAGCCGTCGATAGCCACCAGCTCCATGCGGTCCAGCAGGGCCGACGGGATGTTCTCGATCACGTTGGCGGTGGCCAGGAACACCACATCGGACAGGTCCAGGTCCAGATCCAGGTAGTGGTCGCGGAACGTGTGGTTCTGCGCCGGGTCGAGCACCTCGAGCAGCGCAGCGCTCGGGTCGCCCCGATAGTCGGATCCGACCTTGTCGATTTCGTCCAGCAGCACAACGGGATTCATGGTCCCGGCCTCGCCGATCGCCCGCACGATCCGGCCCGGCAGCGCGCCCACATAGGTGCGGCGGTGTCCGCGGATCTCGGCCTCGTCGCGCACACCGCCCAGGGCGACGCGCACGAACTTGCGGCCCAGCGCCCTGGCGACGCTCTCGCCCAGCGACGTCTTGCCGACGCCGGGGGGACCGGCCAGCACCATCACCGCGCCGGAGCCGCGGCCGCCGACCACCTGCAGCCCGCGCTGAGCGCGGCGGGCCCGCACGGCCAGGTACTCGACGATGCGGTCTTTGACGTCGTCCAGCCCGTGGTGGTCGGCGTCCAGAACGCCGCGCGCGGCCTTCAGATCCGTCGAGTCCTCGGTCCTGACGTTCCAGGGCAGGTCGAGCACGGTGTCCAGCCAGGTGCGGATCCAGCCGCTCTCCGGGCTCTGGTCGCTTGACCGTTCCAGCTTGCCGACCTCACGCAGCGCGGCCTCCCGCACCTTCTCGGGCAACTCCGCGGCCTCGACACGCGCCCGGTAGTCATCGGAGCCGTCGGGCTCGCCTTCCCCGAGTTCCTTGCGGATGGCCGCCAGCTGCTGGCGCAGCAGGAACTCCTTCTGCGTTTTCTCCATGCCCTCGCGCACGTCCTCGGCGATCTTGTCGTTGACCTCGACCTCCGCCAGGTGGGCGCTGGTCCAGTCGATCAGGACCCGCAACCGCTCGGCGACGTCGACGGTCTCGACCAGCTGCCGCTTCTGCTCGCTGGACAGGTAGGACGCGTACCCGGAGGTGTCCGCCAGGGCCGACGGGTCGGTCAGCCGGTTGACGTAGTCGATGATCTCCCAGGCCTCGCGCCGCTGCAGCATGGCCAGCAGCAGCTTCTTGTACTCCGCTGTCAGCGCCTTGATCTCGTCCGTCGTCTCCGCCTCGGGGACCTCGGTCACCTCGACCCACAGCGCCGCGCCGGGCCCGGACGCTCCGGTCCCGATCTGCGCCCTGCGTTCGCCGCGGACCACGGCCGCGGTGCCCCCGCCCGCGATGCGGCCGACCTGCAGGATCTTCGCGATCACACCGTGCGACGGGTAGCGGTCGTCGAGCCGGGGCGCGATCAGCAGCTGCCCCGATTCGCTCGCCTGAGCGGCGTCGATCGCCGCGCGCGCGGTGTCGTCGAGCGCGATCGGCACGACCATTCCGGGCAACACGATGGTGTCAGTGACGAACAGCACCGGCACCGATTTGGCTTCAGCCATCAATCCTCCAAAATCTGAGTCTGATGCGCTCAACCCAGCCCGGTGCCGGTTTGTTCCCGGGCGTGGTTTCGCCACGAGCGTGCGGCTGGCCGCACGCTCGAAGTCCAACGTGCGGCCAGCCGCACGTTCGGGACGCGGGTGCGCCGCCGTTACGCTGGCGGCGAAATGGGCCCGAACCGCCGCAATTGGGTCACGTGCTGTGGCGAAAGCTCTTCGAGGCAGGTGACACCGAGAAGCCCCATCGTCCGGATGATCCCGCTCTGGAGGATCTCGATGGCGCGGGTCACCCCCGCCTCGCCACCGGCCATCAGCCCGTACAGGTAGGCGCGCCCGATCAGCGTGCACCGCGCACCCAGCGCGATCGCCGCGACGATGTCGGCGCCCGACATGATGCCGGTGTCGACCAGGATCTCGGTGTGCTTGCCCAGCTCACGGGCCACGGTGGGCAGCAGGTGAAAGGGTACCGGGGCCCGATCCAGTTGCCGCCCCCCATGATTCGACAAGACGAGGCCGTCGACGCCGCGATCGACGACGGCGCGGGCGTCCTCGAGCGTCTGGATGCCCTTGACCACCAACTTGCCCGGCCACTGAGCCTTGATCCACTCGAGGTCGTCGAAGGTCAGGCTGGGGTCGAACATCGTGCTGAGGTACTCGCCGACGGTGCCCGACCAGCGATCCAGCGATGCGAAGGACAGCGGCTCGGTGGTCAGCAGGTCGAACCACCACTTCGGGTGCGGCACCGCGTCCAGCACGGTGCGCAGCGTCAGCGTCGGCGGGATGGTCATTCCGTTGCGGTTGTCACGTAGCCGCGCGCCCGCGACCGGGACGTCGACGGTGGCCAGCAGGGTGTCGAACCCCGCGTCGGCCGCGCGCTTCACCAGCGCCATCGAGCGGTCGCGGTCGCGCCACATGTAAAGCTGAAACCACTTGCGCCCCTGGGGAACAGCGGTCACCAGGTCTTCGATCGC
>NZ_LZJA01000293.1:0-589 GCF_001666785.1 Mycobacterium sp. E3305
TGGCGTTCAAAGGGAGCTGCAAGAGCTGTCCGTCGTCGGCGGTGACGCTGGAGTTGGCCGTCGAGGACGCGGTGCGCGCCGCGGCACCCGAGATCTCGGCCATCGAGGTCGTCACGGCCCAGCCCGGAACCACATCGGTAATCCCGGCCGAATCGCTGCTGGCGCGCGTACATTCCAACGGGTCCCACAGCTGGCACCCGGCGCCGGAGCTGGCCGAGCTGGCGCCAGGTGAGGTGGCCGGCTATCGGGTCGCCGCAACCACCGTGCTGGCGTGCCGGGTCGGCGACCAGACCTTTGCGTACCGCGACCATTGCCCGGTGTGCAACGCCACCCTGGCCGGTGCGAAATTACATGGGGCGCAACTGCGCTGCCCCAACTGCCGGACGGACTTCGACGCGGTACACGCCGGGGCCGGGGCGAACGGCGCGCATCTGGACCCGCTCCCGCTCTTGACCCGCGATGGCGTGCTGTCGGTGGCCTTGCCGGCCCACGAACCGGTGCACGCGATGGGCGCCCCGGCATGACCACCCCGTACGACGTCCTGACCCGCATCCGCAGCAACCGGCCGGCCCCCGAACCGGCCGGCGAG
>NZ_LZJA01000294.1:0-9795 GCF_001666785.1 Mycobacterium sp. E3305
CCAAGTCCACGCTCTATGACGCGGGAACCGGCATCGGCATGATCATCAGGCCCCCGACCGGCCGGGCGCTGCCCCCGCGGGTCTACGACGAGCTGTTCAGCGGCGTTGACCTGCTGCCGACGCTGCTGGGCCTGCTGGGCGTGGACGTTCCGGCCGACGTCGAGGGCGTATCGCACGCCCGCGCCCTCCTCGCGCCCGACCCGCACACCGTGCCGGTCCGGGACCACGTATACACGACGAAGACCTATCACGACTCGTTCGATCCCATCCGCGCGATTCGCACCAAGGAATACAGCTACATCGAGAATTACGCCCCGCGGCCGCTGCTCGACCTGCCGTTGGATATCGAGGAGAGCCCGTCGGGGGCAGCGCCCGGCCGGTCGGGGGCCTGATGATCATGCCGATGCCGGTTCCCGCGTCATAGAGCGTGGACTTGGCGCGGGGAAACGCTGGGCCGTGGTCGGTGAAGAACACCACCCAGGTGCTGTCATCGAGTCCCGACTCGGCCAGCGTGTCCAGCAGGCGGCCGACGGCGGCATCGGCCGTCGTGATCGACCCGTAGAAGCTGGCCAGGTCGTCGCGCACCTCGGGGGTGTCGGGTAGGTAGTCGGGCGGGTCGACCCCGGCGCTGTCCGCCGGCTCGTAACGGTCCCGGGGATAGGGCCGATGCGTCTCGAAGAACCCGGCGGTCAATAGGAACGGTTGGCCCGCGAGGTCTTCGGTGCCGTCTCGCAGCCAGTCGGAGGCCCGGTCCACCACGTATTCGCAGTAGGAGTTCGAGACGTCGAACTCGTCGAAGCCCAGTCGCTGGGGGTAGGAGGTCTCGTGCTGCATGCCGAAAAGCGCTGAGTACCAACCCGCATCGGTCAGTATCTGGGGCAGGGTGCGCACGCCGCTTCGGTATTCCCAGCCGTGATGCGCCAGCCCGATCAGGCCGTTGCTCTGCGGGTAGCGGCCGGTGAACAGCGACCCGCGCGACGGCGAGCACAGCGGCGCCGTGGCATGCGCCCTGGTGAACCGGATGCCCTCGGCGGCAAGGCGGTCCAGGCGGGGGCTGTCGACGTCCGGGTGCCCGTAGACGCCTAGGTAGCGGCCCAGATCGTGCCAGTGCACGATCAAGACGTTGTCTTTCCGGTCGGCTTCTTCGCCCGGCGCCAATTGCGTCACCTCTCAACTCGCCCGCGACCGGCGACGATACCGCAGCTAGTCGGGCGAAGGCGCAGGGATCCGACTCCAGCGGTTCTCGCAGACGAACTCCGACAGTGGCCGGGCGACAGCCCAGCCGTCGAGTTCCAACGCCGGCCGATCGGGGAATTCCGGCACCGGGCCCAGGCACAGGATGGCCACCGGCTCCGCCCCCGGGGGCATGTCGAGCAACGACGCCAACCGCTGCGGATCGAACAGCGAAACCCAACCCATGCCAAGGCCTTCGGAGCGCGCGGCCAGCCACAGATTCTGGATCGCGCACGAGACCGACGCGAGGTCCATCTGCGGCAGTGTCCGGCGGCCGAACACATGCTTGTCCCGGTCGTCGCACAGGGCCACCACGAGCAGCTCGGCGCACTCGAGGATGCCTTCGACTTTCAGCGCGAGAAACTCCTCGGCCCGCTCGCCCAGGGCCGCGGCGGTGAGCGGGCGCTCCTCGTCGACGAGTGCGTGAATGCGCCGCCGCAGCGAGTCGTCGGTGATCCGGACGAAGCGCCAGGGCTGCATCAGGCCGACGCTGGGCGCCGCGTGGGCCGCCTGCAGCAGGCGCGCCAGCACGGCCTCGTCCACCGCCGCGCCGGGTGAGAACTTCCGCATGTCGCGCCGTTCCGAGATCACCCGATAGACGGCCCGGCGCTCCTGCGGGCTGAAGGCCTGCTCGCTCACGGGAGTCATCGTAGGAAATCCGCGTTAGCGTGAACCGTGTCCGCGACACGCACCGGGTGAACACCCAGGAAAGGAGTGTTCCGTGAAGCCCTTTGACCTACTCGACCGGCCGCCCACCGACGGGGCCGCGGGTCGCGTGTACGGCGAGCCCTATCAGACACCGGACGGCACCACCGTCATCCCCGTGCTCAAACCGCTCGGCGTCTTCGTCGTCCACAACGGCGAAGCCTCCTGGAAGCCCGCCGTGGACGGGAACCGCATCGCGCTGATCGGGGTGATCACCGGCCTGCTGGCGGCGGTGATCGGCAGCCTGGCGGTGCTGCGCCAGCCGCCCTGGCCGCGGATGACGATCACGGACTATAGGTAACGCCGACCGCACGGAACACGTACTCGGGCGGCATGTCGAAGGCCAGGGACCGGCGCGGCAGGCCGCTGAGCACCTCGTCCGGAATGGCCGCCTTGTAGTGCAGCGACAACTCGCCGCTGAACTTCGGGTCGACCTTCGCGACGTCGACGTCGACCTGCAGGCCCGTCGACGAGATCTCGACCCGCGCCGCGCCGGTCTGCGGCGCGTCCCAGCGAACGTCGACGGTCGGGCCGGCCAGCCGCGGCAGCATGGACAGCGTGGCCAGCACCCGCTCGGAGGTGAACGCCAGCGAGCCCGTGTAGCTGGCGACACTGTGCGGCAATCGCACGCCCGGGATGGCGCCCTTGAAGCGCCGGGTCACCGCCACGAAGTCGGCGAGGTAGCGCACGCCTTCCGCCTCGAGCTGCGCGTAGACGTCGTCGGGCAGCTTGCCGATGCCGAGCAACCTGCGGACAAATACGGCCATGACGCCAGTATGGCGCGGGCCGGGCGACAGCGTGGTCGGGCCGCCGGACGCTGCGCGGAGCCCGGCTGGTATCCGTGGGATATGACCCGAGCGCGGACCATGCCGGCCCTGTGCGTCGCCCTGGTCGCGGCGGCCGTCTACGCGCTGATGTGGGCGGGCTACTCGCAGCACTGGCACTGGCAGCAGCGCCTGGATTGGTCGCTGCTGAACGCCGCGCGCGACGGCGCCGTCAAACACCCCTTGTGGGTGCGATTCTGGGCGGACGTCTCGTTCGCGCTGGGCCCGGTCCCGTTGCGCGTGCTCGGCGCGGTGGCGGCGACCGGCGCCCTGGTGGCGCGCCGGGTGCGGGCGGGGTTGTTGCTGCTGGCCTGCGCGCCGCTCAGCGGGCTCGTGACGGTCGCGGCCAAGGCGCTGGTGGACCGGCCGCGGCCGTCGACCATGCTGGTGCCCGCGGCCGAGACGTCGTTTCCGTCCGGGCACGCACTGGAGGTGACGGCCGCGCTGCTCGCGGGGTTGTCGTTGGTGTTGCCGACGATGAACCGGCTGATGCGCACCGTCGCGGCCGCGATGGTCGCCCTGAGCGTGTTGGCGGCAGGCGTCTCGCGGGTGGCGCTGAACGTGCATTACCCGTCCGACGTGCTGGCCGGCTGGGCGCTGGGTTATCTGTATTTCCTGTTGTGCGTCACGGTGATTCGTCCCCCGCGCGCGGCGCTCTCCCGAAAACCGTGCGACGCGGGCGATTTGGTCACGGCGCGGTGACCTAACCGGGTCTGAAGCTTTACTTGACCTTGCGCTGCACGGGTTCGACGATTGAGGTCATGCGCCGACTGCTCGCTTCGCTGTTCGCTTCGGCGTGCGCGTTTTTCGTGGCGCTGGCAATGGCGCCGATCAGCGGCGCGGCCGGCGCCCCCTGGTTCGCGAACGCCGTCGGCGATGCCACGCAGGTGGTTTCGGTGATGAGCACCGGCGGATCCAACGCGACGATGGACATCTATCAGCGCACGGCCGCCGGCTGGCAGGCGCTGCGGAGCGGGATTCCCACCCACGTCGGTTCGGCGGGCATGGCTCCGCAGGCCAAGAGCGGGGTGCCGGCCACCCCGATGGGGGTCTACACGCTGGACTCCGCGTTCGGCACCGCGCCCAATCCCGGCACCGGGCTCCCTTACACGCAGGTGGGGCCCAACCACTGGTGGAGCGGCGACGACCACAGCCCCACTTTCAACTCCATGCAGGTGTGCCAGAAGGCGCAGTGCCCGTTCAACACCGCCGAAAGCGAGAACCTGCAGATCCCGCAGTACAAGCACGCGGTCGTGATGGGCGTCAACAAGAACAAGACCCCCGGCGGCGGTGCGGCGTTCTTCTTCCACACCACCGACGGCAAGCCCACCGAGGGCTGCGTGGCGGTCGACGATGCTCAGCTGGTGTCGATCATGAAATGGCTGCGGCCCGGCGCGGTCATCGCCATCACCAAGTAGCGCGCGTCAGGCGTCGGTGGCCACCGCGCGACCGGGTTTGAGCGTGAAGTTCATGCCCTCCAACGACATTGTGGCGTCGTAGGTTCGGTCGTATCCGGTCCCGCAGATCTTCCAGCCGGCGTCGGTGCGCCGGTAGGTGTCGCGGTAGAAGGCGGCACCGATCAGCATGAAGTTCAAGTCGGCGACGATCACGCGGTCCTGCAGATACCAACTGCCCGTTGCCGTGTCGCCGTCGACGACGATGTCCGGATGGGTCACCCGGTGCTCGGTGATGACGTTGGCGGGCAGCGACGTACGCATGTACTCGACCAGGTCGTCGCGGTTGGTGAAGTGCAACTCGTTGCCGATCGACGGTCCGTAGTCGGCCTTGATGTCCTCGGCGAGTGTGTCGGCGAAGTCGTCCCAGTGCTTGGTGTCCAGCGCGCGCAGGTACCGGTACTTGACCTGCTTGATGGCTTCGATGTCGGCGAGATCTTGAGGGGTCATCAGGTCATTGCAGCACACGGGTCACCCGCCGCCCGCGCTCGCATCGAAGAGCCGTCGCCGAGACATAGACCACGGTCACCATGCGCGGCGTGTCGTGTGCGTGGTTTAAGTGTCGCGGCAGCCCTGCGTGTCGGACAGGTAGCGGGTCACCATGTCGATCAGAGCCCGTCGCTCCAGGCTCCAGTCGATCGCAGTCCCGGTGACCATCTGCGCCAGCACCACACCGCGCAGCGTCGCCCAGATCACCTCGGCCACACCGGCATTCGCCGGATCCGCGGTGATCAGCCGACCCAGCTGACCGATCGCGTCGTTCATCTCCAGCAGGTGCCTCCGCGGGGACTCGCCGGGCCCGCCGCGCGTCGCCCGCAGGATCTCGAGCGCCGCCATCGAAGTCGGGCTGCTGTAGCAGCCCCACGCCGTGTCGACGACCACCTCGATGCGCTCGCGCAGCGGCAGCGCGCCGACGTCGGCCGACGACAGGCTGTCGATCAGCCGGTCCACCCCGTCGTCCACGACGGCCATCAGCAGGCCGTTGCGATCGCCGAAGTGGTACTGGATGACCCCCCACGTCACGCCCGCGCGTTCGGCCACGTGCTTGGCGGTGGCGGCCGGGAAGCCCTCCTCGACGATGCAGCGGACCGTCTCGTCGATGATGCGCGCGCGGGTGTCGTCGCCGCGCTTGCGCGGCGCGCTGGTGCGCCGGGTGGGGCCGATCGAGCCCGCGGCTACCTGACCTGCGGCGATGGACATCGTTGACTTTATAACATAGTCGAGTCTATTTTTGGGCCGTGAGCCGATCCCGGTACGCGCGGTTGACGCGCGAGCAGCTGGCCGTCCTGGTTCCCGAACTGCTCCTGATCGGGCAGCTGATCGACCGCTCGGGCATGGCCTGGTGCATCAGCGCGTTCGGCCGCGACGAGATGGTGCAGATCGCGATCGAGGAGTGGGCCGGCGCCAGCCCCGTCTACACCCGGCGCATGCAGCGTGCGCTCAACTTCGAGGGCAACGACGTGCCGACGATCTTCAAGGGGCTCCAGCTCGACATCGGCGCCCCACCGCAATTCATGGACTTCCGCTACACCGTGCACGACCGCTGGCACGGCGAATTCCACCTCGACCATTGCGGGGCGCTGCTCGACGTGGAGCCGATGGGGGAGCGCTACGTCTTCGGGATGTGCCACACCATCGAGGACCCGACGTTCGACGCCACCGCGGTGGCGACCAACCCGCGCGCCCAGGTGCGCCCCATCCACCGGCCCCCGCGGACGCCGGCCGATCGCCATCCGCATTGCGCGTGGACGGTCATCATCGACGAGTCCTACCCCGAGGCCAAGAGCATTCCCGCGTTGGACATCGTTCGCCAAACCCGGGCCGCCACATGGGAACTCGATCCGATCGACCGCTCCGACGAGGGCAACGCGGACTACTCCGGTCCGCTGCTGTCCGACTTCGACTTCGCCGGCTTCTCCCATTCGGCGCTGGTCCGGATGGCCGACGAGGTCTGTCTGCAGATGCACCTGCTCTACCTGTCGTTCGCCATCGCGGTGCGCGCCCGCGCCGCCGATGACGCGCAGGCCGTGTCGGTGTGCACCCAGGGGCTCACCGGCATCGCGGGCGTGGCCGCCGAGCGCATACGCCGCGCGCTGGGACTCCCCGGCGGCATCGCGGGGGTGCTCGAGGTCCTCGAACTGCACCCATTGCTGAACCCCGCGGGCTATGTCCGCGCGGAAACGGCGGACCGGCTGGTCGTGCACCGCTCACCGGCCCACGACGATGCCGCCTGGATCGCGCTGTGTTC
Source organism: Mycobacterium sp. E3305 (assembly GCF_001666785.1). Taxonomy (NCBI): domain Bacteria; kingdom Bacillati; phylum Actinomycetota; class Actinomycetes; order Mycobacteriales; family Mycobacteriaceae; genus Mycobacterium; species Mycobacterium sp. E3305. The sequence goes on from NZ_LZJA01000294.1 coordinate 6,465, forward strand.
CCCGGGTTCCGTTCAGCCGCTCCAGGCGATCGCCACCGCCGTCGACCCGCACGTCGAGGTCCGGGTCAGCGGCACCGGCACCGACTGGACCGCGGAACTGGTCGAAACCGACACGGCGGCGGCCGAACTGCCCGAGGTGTCGGTAACGAAGGTCAGCGGCGGAGCGACATTCCAGTTCGAGCCGAGGCGATCGCTGCCGCTGACCGTGGTGTAAGCACGAGCGTCGATTTGTCAAGGGGCCGCCGGTACCGCTTCGGTGACGAGGCGGCATCGACCGGGTACCGATGACGTTGCAAGCCATCGGTTTTGGGCGTGTCCGCGGCTATGGTTAACGCTGGCCACCGACCCCTATAGACGAAGGTTTTCGCTCTATGTACGACCCACTTGGGTTGTCGATCGGGACCACCAACCTGGTCGCTGCGCGTAATGAAAGCCCACCGGTTACCCGGCGCTCGGTGCTGACCCTTTATCCGCACTGCGCGTCGAAAGTCGGTGCGCCCGAAGAGAATTCGTATCCATTCGAGCCCGGCGTGATGATGAAGGGCTTCGTGGAGCGCATCGGTGATTCGGTGGCGCTGGTGTCGGCCGACGGGTCCGCCCACGACCCGGAGCTGCTCACGGTGGAGGCCCTGGACGCGATGGTGCGCGCCGTCGGCGCGGACGCGTCCTGCGCGGAGATCTCCATCGCAGTCCCGGCGTACTGGAAACCCGTTACGGTGCAGGCATTGCGCGACGGGCTGCGGACTCATCTGGGATTCGTTCGCAGCGGCATGGCGCCCCGGCTGGTTTCGGACGCCATCGCGTCGCTGACCGCGGTGAAGGCCGAACTCGGGCTGCCCGACGACGGCGTGGTGGGGCTGCTCGACTTCGGTGGCGGCGGAACCTCGGCCACGTTGGTGAACGTCGCCGGTGATTTCGAATTGGTCAGCGCCACAATGCGTTACGCGGCCCTGTCGGGTGACGAGATCGATCAGGAGCTGCTGCTGCGGGTCTTCGAGGAGCTGGGTCGCGGCAGCGGCATTGATCCGGCCAGCACGGCGGCCGTCGGGCAGCTCGGCGAATTGCGCGAACAGTGCCGGCTGGCCAAGGAACGGCTGTCCACCGACGTCGTGACCGAGATCGCCGCCGTGCTCGGCGAACGCAGCTGCAGCTTCACGCTGAAGCGCGACGATCTCGAAGACCTGATGGCGGACCGGCTGACCGGCTTCATCTACGCCCTGGACGACATGCTGGTGCGCTACCGCAAGAACTGGGGCGACCTGGCGGCGGTGGTAACGGTCGGCGGCGGTGCGCAGATTCCGCTTGTCGCCGAACGGCTTTCGATCCACGGGCGCACGCCGATCCTGACTCCGTCGCAGCCCGCCCTCGCGGCGGCCTGCGGAGCGCTGCTGCTGGCGGCCCGCGGCGAGGAGCTGAGCCTGCGCACCAGGACCTCGATGAGCCTGCTGGCCTCCGCCCACGCCACCGGCGACGTCGTCGACCTCGGGGCCGGCGACGTGCTGGTGATCGACGACGAGGCGCTGACGGATCGTGAGCTGGCCTGGTCGCAGACCGAGTACCCCGGCGACCTGCGGGTGCGGTTCGGCGGCGAAACCTATGACGAGGACGGGCCGTCCGGCTGGTCGATGCGGCTGAACGTCATCGACCCGCCCGCGGAGCGGCCGTGGCGCCGCCTGCGGTTGTCACAGTTGATCATCGGCATGTCGGCCCTGGTGGCGATGACGGCGATCGGTGGCGTGGCCTACACGCTGACCGGGATCGAACACCGCCAGGCGCCGCCGGCGCCCAGCGTCGCACCCCGGCCGGCGCCGGCCAGCCCGCTGGTCCCGCGCACCGTCGCGCCGCCGCCGCCGACGGCCGTGCCGCTCCCGCCCAGTGCCGCGCCGGTGCCCAGTCCCGCGCCGCCGCCGCCCGAACCGCCGCCGTCGCCGCCGCCGTCTGCGCCGCCGCCGGTGGTCATCACCACGCAGGCGCCCCCCGTCTACACCCCGCGGCACACCGCGCCGCCGACCCAGGCGCCCACCACGACCGCCATGACGACGGCCCCGCCGCCGCCCTCGACCACCACCGAGACACCGCCCCCACCGACCACGACCACGACCACCACCACGACGGTGCCGATGACCACCGAGTGGATCCACGTGCCGCTGCTGCCGGTGCCGATTCCGGTTCAGGTCCCGCAGACCCAGGCCCCCCAGGCGCCGGCCCCGCAGTACACGCCGTATCCGCAGTACCCGCAGTACCAGCAGTACCCGGGCAACTCCCAGAATCCCTTCCTGGGCCCGGGCTACTAACCCGCGTCGTTCCTGCTGAGCGCGCTCGACGAGCGCACCCGTTTCCGCGCGGGTAGCGTGGTGTCACCCGGTCGGGCGGGTCTATCCGGCGGTGCCCTCATCGAGGGACCTCGGAAAAAAATCAGCGCAAATCAGCGGACTGCGGAGGCGTGAAGTGGACATCGTGCTTGGGGTCTCGATGGCTCCCGGGACGGTCCGCCTGGTGGTCATCGAGGGCCAGAACGCCGACGGTGTCACCGTCGAACAGGACGAGTTCGGTGGCGCGGTCGACGAGGTCATTGCGGCGATCGGCGGCACCCGCGAAGGTGCGGAGGCGGGCGGCCACCAGCTGGTGTCGACGGGCGTGACCTGGACGGACCGAGCGGACGTCGGCGCGCTACGGGAAGCGATGACCCAACACGGCATGGGCAACGTGATGCTGGTTTCCCCGTTGCTGGCCGCGGCCGCGCTGGCCCAGACGGTCGGGTCCGCGCTCGACTACGCGCACATCGCGATGCTGTACGTGGAGGCCGAGACCGCGACGCTGGCCGTCGTCGACGTCGCCGACGGGTCGATCGTCGACCTGCACCGCAAGCAGCTGGCCAACGCCGGAAAGGAGCCGCTCGCCGCCGAGTTGGCGACGATGGTCGCCGGTCTGGGCGCGCGGGGTGCTCACGCGGACGGCGTGTTCCTGATCGGCTGCGGCGTGGGCATCGTGCCCGTCAAGCCCGCGCTCGAGGCGGCGACCCCGCTCGAGCTGTCGGCGCCCGAGGAGCCGGAGCTGGCGCTGGCCCGCGGGGCCGCGCTGGCCTCGGCGAACGCGCCGCTGTTCGCCTCGTCCACGGCGGCGCTGGCGTACGCGCTCGACCCCGGCACCGGAGAGGTGAGCCCGCGACCGCTCGGCCCGACGTACCTCGACGTCTGGGGCAACGCCGACGCCGAGGCTCTGGCCTACAGCGCCGTGCCCGACGACGACGTGGTCGTCCCGCGCCGGCGACGGCCCATGTTCCTCGCCGGGAGCGCACTGGCCGGCATCGCCGCCATCACCGCCGGGGTGG
>NZ_LZJA01000295.1:0-11031 GCF_001666785.1 Mycobacterium sp. E3305
CATGCGCGACGGCCTCGGCCTGCGGCTCGAGCTCAAGCTGCACGACCCGCGGGACAGCAACGTGCGGCTCGTCGGCGCGCTGCGTCGCCCCGCGGAGTCCGTGCCGCACGACCAACCGGGCCGCGGGTTGACGATGGCCGCCGAGCACTTCCTGTTCGCCAACCCCGAGCTCGACCAGGTGGCCGCGATCAACGCCCGCTACCCGGGCATGGCCGCGCCGCCGGTGCGGCTGCTGCCGACCAACCTCGCGCCGGAGGCGCTCGGCGCACTCTATCGCGGCACGGAGCAGGTGGTCATCGGCCAGCGCGAGGAGGACCTGGCGCCCGTCGTCGTCAACTTCGCCGACGAGCCGCTGCTGATGGTGTTCGGCGACAGCAAATCCGGCAAGACCACGTTGCTGCGCCACATCATTCGCACCATCCGCGAGCACTCCACGCCCGATCAGGTGGCCTTCACGGTGCTGGATCGCCGGCTGCACCTTGTCGACGAGCCGTTGTTCGCCGACAACGAGTACACCGCCAACGTCGACCGCATCATCCCGGCGATGTTGGGGCTGGCGAACATCATCGAATCGCGGCGTCCCCCGGCCGGGTTGTCGCCCGGGGAGCTGGCCCGGTGGGCATACGCCGGCCACACCCACTACCTGATCATCGACGACGTCGACCAGATACCGGACGCGCCGGCGATGAGCGGCCCGTACGTCGGGCAGCGGCCATGGACGCCGTTGATCGGAATCCTTTCGCAGGCGGCCGATCTGGGGCTGCGGGTGATCGTCACGGCGCGGGCGACCGGATCCGGGCACGCCCTGATGACCAACCCGCTGCTGCGCCGGTTCAACGACTTGCAGGCGACCACGCTGATGCTGGCGGGCAACCCGCAGGACAGCGGCAAGATCCGGGGCCAGCGCTTCGGCCGGCTGCCCGCGGGGCGGGCGATCTTGTTGGGCGACAGCGACATTCCGACGTACGTGCAGTTGGTCAACCCGCTGGTGGGTGAGGCCGCGATGTTTGGTGAAAGGGGAGAGTCATGACGTTGCGAGTGGTTCCCGAGGGCCTGGCCGCGACCAGCGCCGCGGTGGAGGCGCTGACGGCGCGGCTGGCGGCCGCGCACGCGGCGGCCGCGCCGGCCATCACCGCGGTGGTGCCGCCCGCGGTGGATCCGGTGTCGCTGCAGACCGCGCTCGGCTTCAGCGCACAGGGTCAAGAGCACGCCGCCGTCGCCGCCCAGGGCGTGGAAGAGCTCGGCCGCGCCGGCGTGGGCGTCGGCGAGGCCGGCGTCAGCTATCTCGCCGGGGACGCATCGGCCGCGGCGACGTACGGGTTCTAAGGGCGCCCGACAATGACGTCCCCCGTTGCGCCCCTTTGGATGGCTTCGCCACCCGAGGTGCATTCGACGCTGCTGAGCGCCGGTCCCGGGCCGGGGCCGCTGTTGGCGGCCGCCAGCGCGTGGACCGCGCTGAGCACCGAATACGCAACGGCGGCAGCCGAACTCACCGGGGTGGTGGGCCAGGCCCAGGCGGGGTCCTGGGAGGGGCCGACGGCCGAGCAGTACGCGGCCGCGCACGCCCCGTACCTGGCGTGGCTGCAGCAGGCCAGCGCCGACAGCGCGGGCGTGGCCGCGCAGCACGAGATCGCGGCCGCGGCGTACACCGCCGCCCTGACGGCCATGCCGACACTGGGCGAGCTCGCCGCCAATCACACCGTCCACGGGGTGTTGGTGGCGACGAACTTTTTTGGCATCAACACGATTCCGATCGCGTTGAACGAGGCCGACTACGCGCGGATGTGGGTCCAGGCCGCGACCGTCATGGGCGCCTATCAGGCCACCTCGGGCGCAGCGCTCGCGTCCGCGCCGCGCAGCACCCCGGCGCCGGCCATCGTGCGGCCGGGCGGGGAGTCGAACGACGCCGCGGTCAACGCCGCGCAGAACACCTCCAACCCCGCGAACGCGATCTCCGACTTCTTCCAGCAGCTGGCCAAGTTCCTGCAGGACTTCTTCCAGAACATTCAGCAGCTGTTGCAGAACATCTTCTCGAACCTCCCGGCGTTGCTGGCCGCCAACGGCCCGCTGCTGTTCTTCGTCGCCTACCAGGTGTTCTTCAACGCCGTCGGCTGGCCGACCTGGGGCGCGATCCTGACCGCGCCCTTCCTCATCCCGCTGCTGCTCGGCATCGGCCTGAGTTCCCTGCTCACCGCGCCCGCCGAGATCGCCCCGGTGGCGGCGGGAGCCGCCGCGGCGCCGCTGGTCGCCTCGACCAAGCCGGCGTCACTGCTGCCGGCGGTCGCGCTGGCCCCGACGGTGGCGACTCCCGCTGGGGCGCCGGCCACTTCGGTCGCGGCGGGTACCGGTACCGCTCCCGCCCCGGCGCCCGCGCCGGCGCCGAGCACCCTGGCCTACCTGGTCGCCTACGGCGGTGACCCGGAGACCGGCGTGGGACCGACGGTGGGTGGCCGTGGTGGCGCCAAAGCGCCGGCGGCGACCATCCCGGCGGCCGGCGCGGCCGCGGCCAGCCGGGCGGAGGCGCGCGCGCGGCGGCGCCGCCGGGCCACGCTGCGGGACCACGCCGACGAGTTCGCGGACATGGATTCCGACATCGGCGTGCCCCCGGACTACGACGACGACGATGAGCGACTGGCCGCGGCGGTGGCATCCGGTGCCGGGGCCGGGACGCTGGGCTTCGCCGGCACCGCGCGGAAGGCGAACACCTTCCGGGCGGCCGGTTTGACCAAGCTCACCGACGGCGAATTCGGCAGCGGCCCAAAGATGCCGATGATGCCCGGCACCTGGGACCACGACCCGGCGCGCCCGACCGAGCCCAGGGAAGGGGGATAAGGCAGTCAGCCCGATGCTCGTCAGTCACCGAAACCCCATGAGACCGCAGAGAAAGGAAGCACCATGAGTATGTTGGACGCCCACATCCCGCAGTTGGTGGCCGCGCAGTCGGCCTTCAGTGCCAAGGCGGCGTTGATGCGCAGCACCATCAGTCAGGCCGAGCAGGAGGCCATGTCGGCACAGGCGTTCCACCAGGGCGAGTCCTCGGCCGCGTTCCAGGCCGCGCACGCCCGCTTCGTCGAGGCCGCCGCGCGGGTCAACACCCTGCTCGACATCGCCCAGGCCAACCTCGGCGACGCCGCGGGAACCTACGTCGCCGCCGACGCCGCCGCGGCGTCCGGCTACAACGCCTTCTGATCGAGCTTCAGCCGCCAACAACCGCGAAAGGACTTCTCATGTCCCAAATCATGTACAACTACCCGGCGATGTTGAGCCACGCCGCCGACATGGCCGGCTACGCCGGCACGCTGCAGGGGCTGGGTTCGGACATCGCCAGCGAGCAGGCCACGCTGTCCAACGCCTGGCAGGGCGACACCGGTATGACCTACCAGGCCTGGCAGGCCCAGTGGAACCAGGCGATGGAAAGCCTCGTGCGGGCCTACCAGTCGATGGCCAGCACCCACGAGGCCAACACCACGTCCATGCTCGCCCGGGACCAGGCCGAAGCCGCCAAGTGGGGCGGTTAGTTCCTGTCAGATGAGTGCTGAGCCCAACGCCGTCGAGCTGACGGTCGAGGAACGCCTGGCGTTGCGTGGCATCGGTGTAGGGCGAGGTGATCGCCAGCACCCACGGGAAGCTACCCGCCCCAATGGTTTCCGCTATGAACCAGGCGTTCCTCGACCGTCAGCGAGCCGAGCTGACCCGGATGGGTCTGGTATCGGAGGGCGGCACCATCAATCCGACGGTGGCCGACTGGATCAGGGTGGTGTGCTTCCCGGAGCGGTGGCTCGACCTGCGCTACGTGGGGCCCGCCAAGGACACCGGCACCGGCGAATTGCTGCGCGGCATCGTGGCTCAGCGTCCCGCGACCAGCGTCAAGACCGTCGTCGCGCTGCGCAGCGCGCAGCTGATCACGTTCACCGCCATGGACATCGACGACCCGCGCGCGCTGGTTCCGGTGCTGAGCGTCGGGCTGGCACAACAACCGCCGGCCCGATTCGACGAGTTCAGCATGCCGACCCGCGTCGGGGCGCGGGCCGACGAGCGGCTGCGCTCGGGCGCCTCGCTGGCCGAAGTCGTTGATTACCTGGGCATCCCGCAGTCGGCCCGGTCGGTGGTGGAGTCGGTGTTCAACGGCCCGCGCAGCTACGTCGAGATCGTCGCCGGCTGCCGCCGCGACGGCAGGCACGCCATCACCGAGGTGGGGATGAGCATCGTCGACGCCGCCGCGGGCCGCGTGCTGGTGAGCCCGTCGCGCGCCTTCGACGGCGAATGGGTGTCGACCTTCGCCCCCGGCACACCGTTCGCGATCGCCCTGGCGATCGAACAGCTGACCGCTTTACTGCCGGAGTCCGAATGGTTCTCCGGCCACCGCTTGGCCCGAGATTTCACCGCGCAACACGCGTAACCCCAACGGAAAAGAGAGCAACGATGTTTCAGGTATGGCCCCAGCGTCCTTCGAGGGTCCGGTGACGTCCGGCGCCGTCATGCCGATCGTCCGCGTGGCAATCCTCGCGGAAAGCAGGCTGACGGAAATGGCGTTGCCCGCCGAGCTGCCGCTGCGTGAGATCCTGCCCGCGGTCCAGCGTCTGGTGGTTCCTTCGGCGTCGAACGGCGAATCCGACGACACGGCCCGGGGCGCCGCCGACCTCGGTGACGCGACCCAACTGAGCCTCGCGCCCATCGGCGGCGCGCCGTTCAGCCTGGACGCCAGCCTGGACACGGTCGGGGTTGTGGACGGTGACCTGTTGGCGCTGCAGCCGGTGCCGGTCGGCCAGGCGGCCCCCGGGATCGTCGAGGACATCGCCGATGCGGCCATGATCTTCTCGACCTCGCGGCTGAAGCCCTGGGGCGCAGCGCATATCCAGCGCGGGGCGCTGGCCGCGGTGATCGCGGTCGCGTTCCTGGCCACCGGGCTCTCGGTCACCTACCGCGTCACCACCGGCGCGCTGGCCGGGCTGGTCGCCGTCAGCGCGATCGCGGCCCTGACCGCGATCGCCGGCCTGCTCGTCGCGGCCCGCTCGCCGCGCACCGCGACGGCGTGCTCGATCGCCGCGCTGGTGCCCATCGGCGCCGCCCTTTCGTTGGCCGTGCCCGGACGGTTCGGGCCGGCGCAGATCATGCTCGCCGCTGCGGGGGTCACCGCGTGGTCGCTCATCGCGCTCATGGTGCCCAGCGCCGAGCGTGAGCGCATCGTCGGGTTCTTCACCGCGACCGCGGTGGTGGGGGCCGGGGTGTTGCTGGCGGCGGGCGCCGAGGTGCTGTGGCACCTGCGGCCACTCGCCATCGGCTGCGGCCTGATCGTCGCGGCGCTGCTGGTCACCATCGAGGCGGCGCAGCTCTCCGCGCTCTGGGCGCGTTTCCCGTTGCCGGTCATCCCGGCGCCCGGTGACCCCACGCCGTCGGCGCCGTCGCTGCGGGTGCTCGAGGACCTGCCGCGGCGCGTGCGGACCGGCGACGCCCACCAGAACGGATTCATCGCCGCCGCAGTGGTTCTCAGCGTCCTGGGCTCCGTGGCGATCACCCTGCGCCCCGAGGCGTGCAGCGGGGTGGGCTGGTACGTGGTGGGCGCCACCGCGGCGACGTCCGTGCTGCGCGCGCGGGTGTGGGATTCGGCGGCGTGCAAGGCGTGGCTGCTGGCCCAGCCGTACCTGACCGCCGGTGCGCTGCTGGTGCTCTACACCGCGACCGGACGCTACGCCGCCGCCCTGGGCGCCGCGCTGGTGCTCGTCGCGCTGACCCTGGTGTGGGTGGTGGTGGCGCTCAACCCGCAGATCGCCGAGCCGGAGAGCTATTCGCTCCCGGTGCGACGGCTGGTGGGCTTCGTCGCGGCCGGGCTCGACGCGTCGCTCATCCCCGCCATGGCATTCCTGGTCGGCATCTTCACCTGGATACTCAATCGATGATCCGATCCGGATCGGCTTGTCTCGCCGCGGCTTTGGCGGCCGTGCTGTGGACGTGTCCGTCGGCGATGGCCATCGAAGCGCCGAAGGTCGATCCGGGTGTCCCGCCGCCCAGCGGGGCCCCGGGCGCCGTGCAGCCGATGGAGCAGCGCGGTCCGTGCACCGTCTCCGGGGTGATCCCCGGCAGTGACCCCGCGGCCGCCACACCCAGCCAGGCCACGCTGAATCTGCCCGGCGCATGGCAATTCTCGCGCGGAGAGGGCCAGCTGGTGGCGGTGCTCGACACCGGGGTGCGGCCGGGTCCGCGCCTGCCCAACGTCGACCCGGGCGGTGACTTCGTCGAGGCGACCGACGGGCTGACCGACTGCGACGGCCACGGCACCCTGGTGGCCGGGCTCATCGCCGGCCAACCGGCTGACGACGGCTTCGCCGGCGTGGCGCCCGCGGCGCGGGTGGTCTCGATCAGGACGACGTCGGCCAAGTTCTCGCCGCGGACGCCCGGGGGAGACCCGCTGATGGCGCGGGCGGCGCTGGACGTCACCACGCTGGGCCGCGCGATCGTGCGTGCGGCCGACCTCGGCGCCCGGGTGATCGACATCTCCACGCTCACCTGCCTGCCCGCCGACCGGCCGGTCGATCAGGCCGCGCTCGGCGCCGCGATCCGTTACGCGGCGGTGGACAAGGACGCGGTGATCGTGGCCGCCGCGGGCAACACCGGAGCGACCGGATCGGTGGGCGGCGGAACCTCCTGCGAGTCCAACCCGCTCACCGACCTGAGCCGCCCGGACGACCCGCGCAACTGGGCGGGCGTCACCTCGGTCTCCATCCCGTCGGTGTGGCAGCCCTACGTGCTGTCGGTGGCCTCCCTGACGCCGGATGGCCAGCCGTCGAAATTCACCATGGCGGGGCCGTGGGTGGGGATCGCGGCGCCCGGGGAACGCATCGTGTCGGTCGGCAACGCCGACGGCGGCGGCCTGGCCAACGGACTGCCCGACGAACACCAGCAGCAGGTCGCGCTGAGCGGCACCAGCTATGCGGCCGGCTACGTCGCCGGCGTCGCGGCGCTGGTCCGCAGCAAGTACCCCGACCTCAACGCCACGCAGGTCATCCATCGCATCACCGCCACCGCGCTGGGCGGCGCACGCGCGCCCTCCAACGTCGTCGGCACCGGCAGCGTGGACCCGGTGGCAGCCCTGACCTGGCAACTGCCCGCGGGCAACCAACCGCCCGCCGCACAGGTCAAACCCGTCGCCGTTCCGCCGGCGCCCGCGCCCAAGGACACCACCCCCCGGACCGTCGCGCTCCTCGGAACCGCCGCGCTGGCTGTGCTCGTCGCAGTCGCGGGCGCGATCGCCGCCACGGCCACCCGCCGACGAAAGGACCACACCCCGTGAGCCCCCAGCGCTGGATGCCAATCCCCGGACCCGGCCGAATCACGCTGGCGCTGTTGGCCGTCGTGCCCGCGGTGATGGCCTACCCCTGGCGGTCACCCCGTGATTACTGGTTGCTCGGGATGGCCGCCGCCGTGGTCGTCGTGTTGTTCGGTTCCTGGCGCGGCTTGTATTTCACCACCCTGGCGCGCCGCCGGCTGGCGATCATCGGGCGCGGCGAGACCGCGGCCGAATCCGATTCGGCCACGGCGACGACAGCGCTGCTGCGGATCGGCGTGCCGGGCGGCGACGCCGACGTGCTGCCATTGCCGTTGATCGCCGGCTACCTGGACCGCTACGGCATTCGGGCGCACAAGATCCGGATCACGAACCGGGACAACGCATCCGACCCATCGAGGCGCGAGACGTGGATTGGTCTCACGATTTCGGCCACTGAGAACCTGGCCGCGCTGCGGGCGCGCTCGGCACGCATCCCGCTGCACGAGACCGCGCAGGTGGCGGCGCGCCGGCTCGCCGACCACCTGCGGGAGCTCGGCTGGGACGTCACCATCGTCGCGCCCGACGACGTTCCCCGGTTGCTCACCTCCAACCCCCGCGAGAGCTGGTCCGGGGTGCAGCGTGGGGCCTCGGATTACCTAGCGGCATACCAGATCCCGGTCGGGGAGGGGCTGGCGGCCACCCTCGAGGCGATCAGGGAGCATCCGGCGCGCGAGACGTGCACCGCGCTGGAGTTCGCCGGTGACGGGACGCACCACACCGTCGCGGCCGCCTGCGCCTTCCTGACCGACACGCCGCCGGAGCGGATCGCCGCGCCGGCGGGGCTGGTACCGGAGCGCGGCAATCACCGGCCCGCGCTGCAGGCACTGGATTTGTTGTCCACCCGGCGGCTCGACGGTCACGCCAAGGTGGCGGCGGGCTTGCTGGCGCAGCTGGACTGGCCGACCCCGGTGCGCGCGGATTCGGTCGCCGAAGCCGCTAGAACATGACGGTCTGCAAAAACGCGGTCATCCGGCGCAGGTAGTCGAGCTGGCTCACGTGCAGCACGTGACTGCCCGGAAACCAGTGCAGCGCACAGCGATCCCAGTGTTCCCACAACTGGACGGCGTGCTGCGGTGGCGCCATCCGATCGCCGAGCCCGGTGATGATCATCCGCCGATCCTTGCTCGGCAGCGGCCGGTAGTTCAGCGGGCTGTGGTAGGACAGCCCGTCGGATAACTCCGCGTGGCTGATGCGGGACAGGCGCAGCCCGAGTCGCACGAGCTTGTTGGCCGGGAACCATTCGTCGAACAGGTTCGCCGGGGCGACGACGGGACAGTTCGGGATGACGGCTTCGAGCCGGTCGTCGACGGAGGCCACCAGCGCCGAGGTGTAGCCACCCAGCGATATGCCGGTCAGCGCGATGCGGTCGACCCCGGTGCCGTGCAGGTAGTCGATGACGGACCGGAAGTCGTGCACGGCCTGGGCCATCGCCTCGGCGAAACCGCTCAGGCCGCCGGCGAAATAGCCGAAACCGCTGAACGGCGAAAGCTTTTCGGCCCGCTTGCCGTGAAATGGCAAGGTGTACAACAGCACGTCGTAGCCGGAGCGGTAATACCAGGGCAGCGCGAAGAACCGCCCGTTGGCCAGGTACGACGATCCCATGAAGCCGTGGATGACACACAGCGTGGGGCGTGGCCCGTCGTCGTGGCGCCAGTGCTGGGCGCGCACGGTGTTGTTGGATCTGAAGGCGGACCACTGCGGGCGCATCGCGGGGTTGATCGCCCTGAAGCTGCTTGGGAACGCGATGTTTTCCACCGTCCCGCCCGCGACCCACTCGGTCAGTGGGCTGGCCCGCCGCGACGACACCCGCGGCGGCTCGGTCGGCGCGGGAAACGACTTCACCGGATCGCGTTGCGCGCCCAGCCCGGCGTAGAAGCTCAGGTTGGCGCGCTCGGCGCGGGCATCGGCGTGCCGCAGGGACGCGGCGACGACGGCGGGTGCCACCGTCGCGGTGAGCAGTGACGACACCCAGGTGCGCAGCGCCAGGTCGCCGATGGCCGAGCCCTCGACTACCATGCGCTGGCGGGGGGACAGCGCCGAATTCGGGGGCAAGCCGCCGTCGTCGACCGGGACGTCCGCGCCTTCGAAGGCGGCGGGAATCGGCGGTTCAATCGAAGTGTTGGGCGCCACGAACGCCGATGCTAACCGGCCGGCGCGGCGGCCGGGGCCACTTGGGCGGCGGGGCCGCATGCGGTAATACCGTTTGTCTATCTCCCCGGCTGGCGGCGGCGCTTTGATCAGGAGGACCGACATGTGGGATCCCGATGTCTACCTGGCCTTTGCGGACCATCGCAGCCGGCCCTTCTACGACCTGCTGTCCCGGGTGGGGGCGGAGCGGGCCCGGCGGGTGGTCGACCTCGGCTGCGGCCCCGGCCACCTGACCGAGTACCTGTCCCGGCGCTGGCCGGACGCGGTGATCGAGGCGATGGACAGCTCGCCGGAGATGGTCGCCGCCGCGAAGGAACGCGGCATCGACGCAGTGATCGGCGACCTGCGGGACTGGAAACCCAAGCCCGATACCGACGTCGTGGTCAGCAACGCCGCGCTGCACTGGGTGCCCGAGCACGCCGACCTGCTGGTCCGGTGGGCGGGCGAGCTGCCGCCCGGATCATGGATCGCCGTCCAGATTCCCGGCAACTTCGAGACGCCGTCGCACGCCACGGTGCGCACCCTGGCCCGTCGGGAGCCCTACGCAAAGGTGATGCGGGACATACCATTTCGCGTCGGCGCGGTGGTGCAGCCGCCGATCCAGTACGCAAACCTGCTGCTGGACGCCGGGTGCAAAGTCGACGTCTGGGAGACCACCTACCTGCACCAGCTGGGCGGGGAGAACCCGGTGCTGGAATGGATCACCGGGACGGCGCTGGTTCCGGTGCGCGAGCGGCTCGGCGACGAAGACTGGGAACGGTTCCGCGAGGAGCTCATCCCGCTGCTGGACGACGCCTACCCGCCCCGGTCCGACGGGACCACGATCTTCCCGTTCCGGCGGGTGTTCATCGTCGCCGAGGTCGGCGGTTCCCGGCGGTCCGGCGGCTAACCGCTCGCCTGTTCCTCGATGCCGCGGTCGGCGGCGAGCGCAGACCGGGCGGTCGGTTTCACCCGATGAATGTGCAGATACGTCTCGGTGTACCGGGCCGAGATGCGGGTGCCGGCGAACTCCGACGGGATTACATCACCCGTACGCTGACGCCAATCATGAAGCCGCACAGCCAAATCGGCCGCGATTTCGTCGGCGTCGGCGTCGCCGGCGGCCAGCAGGTTGGTGGTCTCGGTGGGGTCGGCGCGCAGGTCGTAGAGCTCACGCTGCGGGCGTGGGCCGGTGATGAACGGCGCGACGGCTGCCCCCGACGGGCTCTCCTCGATATCCAACGGCAGGTCGAGCAGCGGCCGCGGGGCGTAATTCTCGATGTAGCTGTATTCCTTGGTGCGAATCGCGCGGATGGGATCGAACGAGTCGTGATAGGTCTTCGTCGTGTATACGTGGTCCCGGACCGGCACGGTGTGCGGGTCGGGCGCGAGGAGGGCGCGGGCGTGCGATACGCCCTCGACGTCGGCCGGAACGTCCACGCCCAGCAGGCCCAGCAGCGTCGGCAGCAGGTCAACGCCGCTGAACAGCTCGTCGTAGACCCGCGGGGGCAGCGCCCGGCCGGTCGGGGGCCTGATGATCATGCCGATGCCGGTTCCCGCGTCATAGAGCGTGGACTTGG
>NZ_LZJA01000296.1:0-1482 GCF_001666785.1 Mycobacterium sp. E3305
GTCGTCGTGGCGGTGGTGGCCGCCTTTTGCGCGACGTTGGCCGCGTTGCCGGCGGAAGTGTTGGCCGCCGCGTTGGCCACCGTGCTGGCCTGGGTGGTGGTGCCCGCGTCGTTGGTCACCTTCGGGGCGGCCTGGAACTGGGTGATGCCCTTGGTCGCCGCCGTGGACTGCACCGAGTAGTTGGCCATCGCCCCGGCATCCTGGGCCCAAAACTCGCCGTACTGGGCCTCCAACTGCGCGATCGCCCCGGTGTTCTGCCCGATCACGTTGGTGGCCTGCAACTGCTGCACCAACGCCCGGTTGGCCGCGATCACCGGCGGTGGCACCACCGCGGCGAACGCCGCCTCATAAGCCGCCGCCGCCGCGGCGGCCTGCACCGCGGCCTGCTCGGCCTGCGCCGCCGTGCTGGCCAGCCACTCCGCATACGGGGTGGCCGCGGCCGCCATCGCCGCCGAGGCCGTGCCCGCCCACTCCTCACTGGCCAGCTGAGTCACCACATTCTGATAACTCAACGCAGCCGACTGCAGCTCCGCGGCGATCGCATTCCACGCCGACGCCGCCGTCATCAACGACCCCGACCCCGGACCGGCATAAATCCGCGCCGAATTAACCTCCGGCGGAAGCGCCCCAAAATCAAACATCATTGGCTCCTTTAACCCGTCGCGGCCGCGTTGGCCGCCTCAGTCACCGCGTAGGACCCCGAGCTCATCCTCAGGGTGTTGACGAACATCTCGTGAATCGCCGTGCCCTGGGCGCTCACAGCCTGATACATCTGCGCATGCGCAGAGAACTGCGCCGCGGTCAGTGCCGACACTTCGTCGGCTGCGGCCGGCACGATCCCCGTCGTCGGGGCCGCCGCCGCGGCGTTCTGCGCGCTGAGCGCCGAACCGATGCTTTGCAGATCGCCCGCGGCCGCGGCCAGCGCCTCCGGCTGCGTCGTGACAAACGACATTAAGATCCCTCCCTGGTTTCGGCTCGCTGGCCTTTGAGGAACGGTTTGCCGGTGGGCTTACCGCAGGCGTGGCTTACTGCTGAGATTAAATGGGTCACGCGGTGCCTCGCCTCCCTAGTGCCGACTGTTCATTCGTGTACAACTTCCGTTCACCTGGCCTTTCCCTATCCGGCCGATGGGGGTCGGGTTAGGACGCTGTAGCGGAAGCCGTATTTGTGGGAGTAGCCCGCGGCGGCGCCGGCGCGGCGGCCCATGACGCCGGTGGGCATGCCGCGCAGCAGGGCGTTGGCCGGAGGGTTGCCGGCCGCGCCGGCCTGCACCGGCAGCGCCTCGGCCTCGGCGTTGGCCGGGCTGACCGCCGAGGTCAGCGTCGCCCACTGCTGGGGCACCGACAAACCCCCGACTTGGGTGGCCTGCCCGGCACCGGCCGAGACGACGTTGCTGCTGAGGCTGCCCAGGTTGCCCAGGCCCAACTGGGCGAACTGCGGCGTCGGGAACCACGCACCACCGGCACCAGCCGTGGTACCCCC